>CAYYOQ010000111.1:0-7296 GCA_964473235.1 uncultured Thermodesulfobacteriota bacterium
CACCGCAGCATAGAGGTCCATCCCTGAAGCATTGGGCGACATGTATTGGGGCAGTGGTATATCTTCATTTGAGGGAAATCGTTTAATAGTAACCTTGACCTTTTTCATAGTATCACCAACTATTCGAGACAGGCCTGACATTGCTCACGCGCAATAAGTACCATATTTACACTTATCCAAAATACTATGCGTTCTCAGAACGCTTTATATTCCATTTAATCTATAAGTCAAGGCATTTTGAAATCATTTTGAAATCAAATTGACTATTTAATAACCGTTCTTATATAATAGTCCTATACTTTATCGCAGTAATATTAAAAATAATGTGCCGAAGGAACAAAGATGCCATATGTTTCATTTCATGATTACTTCCCGACTGTGGCCGAACGGGAAACCCGGTCGATCACGGTGCTTCCCGGATCTGATCTTAGTCTTCCCGCTGGAAACTACGCATTCCTTGAAATGTTCTGTGATGAACCCAGATGTGACTGCCGCCGTGTGTTTTTCTATGTAGTTTCTTCCCTGTGAAAAGATGTCGAAGCGGTCATTGCCTGGGAATGGGAGAAACCTGATTTCTACGCCAGATGGATGAGAGAGGATGATCCCAACGTGATTGCCGACCTGAAGGGTCCAGCCCTGAATCTTGGCAGTCCTCAATCAGCCCTTGCTCCCGCCCTTCTAGAACTTGTTCAAAACGCACTGCTTCAGGACCACCAATATGTCGAACGAATCAAGAGACATTACGGAATGTTTCGAGAGAGGATCGACGAAGAGGTATCGAAGAAAGTCAAAATAAAAAAGAAGGCACAACAAACGAATCCACGCGACAAAAAATAGCTGCGCCATTTTTGCGCATGATCATTGTTGTAAGATGAAAAAGTAATTCTACTTCTCTCGATCATGCTTGGCCATTATATGATATCAAGTGGCTTAATGTTTTTATCATATACCAATTGGATTTTTTCTTAACCAGTTGATTGACCGACAGCTCTGATGTCTTGAGAGCGCCAGCGGCGCGAATCAAAAATCTTAATAGTAACTCCTCCTCCTTTCAACTTCATTGAGTTTGGTGTTTTTCTATCCTTTTTCTCTCCTCTTCCATTGCCTTTTTCCCTGCCTCGATAGCGGCAAGGAGTTCAGCTTTCTTCTCCTTAGTGAGTTCGATACCTTCTTCGATCACATGATCCATAGTTTCTTTAATCTCTTCTACGAGGTAGTCAACATTTTCCCTGATGCTCTCTGTGAGGTGGCGGGCTTTCTTTTTTGCCTTCTTGGTTTGAATCCGCAAGTATTGGCGTGTCTTTTCACCGCTCAAGGGTGCGTAGAGCAGCGAGATTCCCGCACCGATTAACGCCCCTGCTAAGAAGATGAAAAGCGGACTCGTGCCATTTCGTTCGTCCCTTTCTTCTATCATAGTATCATCCTCCTTTCAGAATGGGTAAATTAGTTTTTTATTATTAATATAATATAATATATGTTCCTTCTTTGCTAGTCTTTTTTACAAATTTCTGGGAGGTCAGTGAGTCAATCTGAACTGGGTTTCAATAGTACCGACTATTTCCTTGCGGTGATTCTTAATAAAGGGGTGGTGGTAAGATTTAAGCGTATCTTCTTCTTCCTTGGTTAAGATGTTTAATTGTTTCAAGGTCTCAATGATAACCGGTTCCAGTGCCCGGTTATTGCCATCTTCAATCTTTATGGCAACACCCCATCCCTTTTCCATAAGACTCAACGCGTACCCCCCTTCCGCTCCTGTTTTAGCAAACACTTTTTTCCCTAACGCTCTCATGATATCAGTACAGAGCCTTTCATCACCTGCGATCATTTCTGGATGGGAGAGGGTTGCCTCCATTAGTCGCGTAATGGCTTTATTTGAGGTGGAGGTAAGTTTGGCATACGATCGGGCAAGATTTTTAAGAGGGAGAAAAAACACAGGGACACCGCACCCATCAATGCCGATTCCGATTTGTTCAGTGGGAACTTCGGTCAGCGAAGCGACAGTCTTTACTATAAGCTGCTGTACCGGGTGTTCTCTATTTAGATAGTTATCCAGCGGCCACTCGTGGTGAACGCAGAGGGTGAGCATTGCTGAGTGCTTACCTGCGCAGTTGTTATGGATGGGTGTTGGTTTCTTGCCTGCTTGCTCTAGTGTGGTAGCGGTGGCTCGATGCGAAGGACGGTGAACTCCGCACTGCAGATGGCTCTCATCAAGGCCAATTTTATTGAGGATAGAGATAATCGCTTGGACCTGAAAGTCCTGACCATTAAGTGATCCACTCATCACTGCTAATTCCGCAGGGGTAACATTGAATCTATCTGCTGCCCCGGTGGTGATAATGGGCAATACCTGGAGTGGTTTAGCGCAGCTTCGTAAGCAGATTCTAAATTCGGGGTCTCCAACCTGGTAGAGTACGGTCCCTTTGGTGTCTACCACTACCACATGACCGCGGTGGATACTCTCAGTCTGATTTCCCCTAAGTACCTTCACCAGCGTCGTTGACATGGATTTTAAAAGGAAGTGGTTAGAGTTCTCGTCGATAGCGGTTGAGACAGTTAAGGACTCTTCTCACATACTGTTGTGTTTCCTGATAGGGAGGGATACCATCGTATTGTTCGACCGCTTCTGGACCGGCGTTATAAGCAGCGAGGGTTAAGGGGAGGTTGTGGTTAAAGCGCGCGAGCAGTTGTTTTAAAAATTTCACTCCCCCATTAATGTTATCCCTGGGATGAAAGGGGTCATACACGTTGAGATTTCTGATCGTGTCAGGCATGAGTTGCATCAGCCCGCGGGCACCCTTCTTTGAAACTGCATGAGGATCAAAATTGGATTCGGTTTTTATCACTGCCTTAACCAGGGCTGGGTCGATGTTGTATTGATAAGAGATCTCTTGGATGAGCTGGTCATAGTAGTCTTGATTGTAGCTTCTGGTAGTAACTTCTGATCTCCGGTAGGGTTGATAGCGGTTGTGGGTGGGTAGGTTGGTAAAGTGGAGAACCCCAGTCTTGTCAACATAGCGGTAGATATCTGCAGGTGAAGGGGATGGAGCACCTATTAATAGGAGCCCCGCCAGGCAAGGGACAAGAGTATATAGTTTTTTTAGATAAGGAAGTTTCATTTTAAAGGTGCCAGATAGATTAGGTATATTAAAATTAATATATTATTATTAATCGTATAACTTCAAAAAAAACTTTACTTATTTTACATAAGTTTTGAAAAATTTCCACTGAAAAATAAGGGCATTTAGCTTTTTATCCCCAATACTTCAATCATTTGACTATGGATTTTCCCATTGCTGGCAACGATTTCTTTGTCATAGATACTGAAGGGTTCTCCCTTGAAATTGCTTAAAGTTCCACCCGCTTCTGTTATCAGCAGTCCCCCTGCCGCCACATCCCAGGGGGAGAGCCGCTGTTCCCAGAAGCCGTCAAACCTCCCCGCAGCGATATAGCAGAGGTCAAGCGCTGCAGAACCATCTCTTCTCACCGCCTGGGCTTTCATGAGAAAGTTACGAAAGGGGAGGATAGTGCTCTCCATATCGCTTCTCACATCGTAGGGGAAGCCGGTGCAGAGAAGGCTTTCATTAAGATGCGGGGTGGAAGATACCTTAATTTGCTTTCCATTCAGATAAGTCCCTTTCCCCTTTTCTGCAGTAAAGAGTTCTTCTTTCAGTGGGTCGTATACCGCACCATACCATATCTCTCCATGGTATTCAATCGCCAGAGAAACGCAGAAAAAGGGGTAACCATGGGCGTAATTGGTGGTGCCATCGAGTGGGTCAATAATCCATTTAAAGGGTGAAGATTTTCTTGTATCACCTGTTTCCTCAGCGAGGATACTGTGGTCTGGGTAGTGTTCCTGTATAATCCCCACTATCATTTCTTCTGACTGCCGGTCCGCTTCAGTTACCAGGTTGATTTCTCCCTTATGACTGATTGATTGAACCTTCCCAAAATGTTTTCTAAGGAGAGAGCCACCTGCCTTGACCGCTTTGAGTGCTACCTTTTTTAATTTCTCATCCACTGATGCAACTCCTTTTCTTCAAGTGAGCTAATAGTAATAAAAATGGTGGGAGGAGTAAAGATAAAGGTTGGTAGAAATTCTTGTGGGGTTTTCGATGTGCGTACCTTGCTTTACGTTTCCCCCATCTAGAGGTTGTTAAAAGCTTTTAAAGGATATAAAGTTATGGTACATATCTAATAATTGAGGGACTTCCTTTTGCTACAAAGAAACTGACTAAAAAACCATGAAGACAGCATATTCAAATCTTTGGGTTTCTTCACCAAAGACCTTGCTCTTATCATATAACGAGATTCACCTATGGTGTGCCAAGTTAGATGTGCCCCAGGATTGTGTAGAACAGTTGGCACAACACCTTTCTTTAGACGAACAAAAACGGGCTGAACGCTTTCGTTTTGAGCGTCACAGGAGGCGTTTTATTGTAGCTCGTGGGCTGCTAAGAGACATACTTGCATGCTACGCAAATGTAAGCCCACGCCATTTTGAATTTTCCTATAGTGAAAGGGGTAAGCCAGAACTAGCGCATCACGCTATGGATAAGAGACTCTGTTTTAATATATCCCATTCCCATGAGCTGGCCTTGTATGCGATAACCTATGAACATCGAATTGGTGTTGATATTGAATATACTCTTAACAGAAAAACTGATGTCGAGCATCTGGCAAAACGGTTTTTTTTACCACATGAATATGATGTGATCAGAAATACGCCCCCGACGCATAAACACGAGTTGTTTTTTAAATGTTGGACTATTAAAGAAGCCTATCTGAAAGCAACGGGGGAAGGTTTAGCGGGGCTGGAACAGGTTGAGATTTCTTTTGCTGCCGGTCAACCGAATGGATTACTCAGTATTAAACAGGATAGCCACGCAGCTTCCCGTTGGTCAGTGTACCAGCTTGCCATCCCGAAAGCCGGATATACAGCTGCATTAGTTGTGGAGGGAAGAGGCTATCATCTTACCTTTGATTCTCTAATTGAGTAAAACATGTTTAAGGGAGTAAGCCCCTCCTCCGCCCGCAAGCCGGGGCGTCTATAATAATTTTAATTTGATTTTTTAATAAGTTATGATTTGCAACCAGCAGCAGGAGGAAGGTAATGTATTATTTTTGAAATGGAGAAAAATAACCCCCGCTTGTAAAAGCGAGGGTAAGGGGAGAAGCATGTCTTATGATGAGAGAGATTAATCTCTTCTCTGGCTGACAACGGAAAGCAGTTTACCCATATCAGCCTCTTTAATCATCCTCATTTTTTCTTTCATTTGATTTGGTACTTCAGGGAGGCTCGCAAAGTAGTCCATGAGGACATTAGTGTAGTCGAAGACACCCGCATTCATTTCATCGGATACTGCAGGGTACTTCTTTGAGAGATTGAAAAGGAAATCAATTTCATCAGGGGTGAAGAAGCGAGGGAAAAGTACTCTCTTCATATAATCTGCCATCCGCCTGGGATTTTTATTCCATTCAAAGGAAGCATTCCACCACTCGGTATATTCCTTGAAACCGTTTTTCCCCGTTAGTTCTTTCTCTACTGCCTGAGCTGCCATATACCCGCACATGGTAGCCCCTTGATATAGGACTTCAGCAAAGCAGGCTGCGTCACCTGCCACCAGGATGTTTCCCAGATAGGGGGTCTTCAAAGGGGTAAATACCTCTACAATGGCACCACTTTTTTCAACAATCTCAGCGTGTGTAAACCACTTGGCAAAGGGACTCTCTTTCATAAAGAACTCAATCATATTGTAAGAGGTCCTTCCAGGCAAAGCTGACATGGTTTCAAATCGGTAGGCATTTCCCCCCCGGGGGCTAGGAACGGCGATGAGCCCTCCTGGTCCACCTAAATTTCTTTCGCCGAAGAAATACATGTCTCCCCGATCGAAAGGACATTCAACGTTGATTATCTCATACTCAATAGTTGGTCCTTTCATGAAGTACATGCGCTGCTTGTTGAGCCCGAGGTTTCTTGTGATTCTCGATTGGAGGCCATCGGATGCGATGAGCTTTCTGCAGGTCTTGGTGGTTGGTTTTCCCTTTGTTCTTAAGCTGACCTCTACCCCCCCACTGATTTCTTTTACCCTGAGTGCGAGGGTGTTGGTCATGAAAGTGACACCTAATTTCTTTGCCCTGCTATAGCGATCCGAGAGCCAGGTGGTGGGGTTAAAGAGATGGTAGAGTGGTTTTTTACGGGAGGTTGCCTGAAAATGGCTTCCCGTATTTGCAATAATGTGGGTGTGGTGAATACCCTCCATGGGGCGTGAGTATTCGAGAAAGAAGCCACATTTAGTGTAGGTGATTTTAGTTTTTCCGTTTAAAGGTTCAACTTGAATAAATTCACCGTTCATTTCTTGGCCATCAATAAAAAAGCCAGAGGCTGATCTCACATTTTCATCAAGTCGAGGTTTCTTATCTATCCCGAGCACGTTGATGCCCTTTTGTTTGAGCTCAGCAGTTGCCATCAGCCCTGCAGGACCACAGCCTACCACAATTACATCGTAATCAAACATTTTTCCTTTACCTCCTTACGGTGCTTTTACCTCTTAGACGTCTTCGTGATAGAAAATCTTGAGAAGAATAATTGTGTATGAACGTCAACCCCTTAAGTTTTATAGTAAACAAAAAGGATAAAGTCAAATATTTATTTAAAGCTGTCATTTAAAGACGAACTCCCCCGTATCCACTTATATCTTTTGGGAATTGCCTTTCACTTCATAACATTGATTATTGAGTGCGTATATGATAAGCATACCATTAGAAATCTCGCTCAGGTACGTATATAGTATCCTTTAGAGGTTGAGGAAAGTAACGGTGTCTGATCAGTTAGTTGAGACATTAGAAAAAAGGGTAGCATGCCTTCCCGAGGCACCCGGTGTATACCTTTTGAAGAATAGAAAGGGGACGATCATCTATGCAGGTAAGGCTAAGAGTTTATTGAGCAGGGTAAAGTCTTATTTCCAACACTATTCTTCATCTTCTGCCAAACTGCACTCTATGGTTTCTCAGATTAATGATCTTGACTACATTGTTACCAGTACGGAAAAGGAGGCATTGATTTTAGAGGGTACCTTAATAAAACAACACCGGCCACGGTATAATGTAGTATTGAAGGATGATAAGAATTACCCTTATCTGAAGCTCACGCTTAAGGAGCAGTTTCCCAGGCTCTCCTTAGTGAGAAAGGTTGAGAAGGACCACTCCCTCTATTTTGGTCCCTTTGCCTCAGCCCGAGCGGTGAGGGAAACCATGAAGGTAATCCACCAGAATTTTTTACTCCGCAAATGTCAG
>CAYYOQ010000112.1:0-7225 GCA_964473235.1 uncultured Thermodesulfobacteriota bacterium
CCTTTGTAAGTAGTTGAAAAACCAAGATTGCCACGTCGCTTCGCTCCTCGCAATGACACCTGTCAGGACTTTTTACGACGTTATCAATAGTAAATGGTGGTAATAAGTGAAGCATTCTTTCTTGATTTATGGTGAGCAGTATCAATAAAAAAATAATGAGTAGAACAACAGGCATAACGAACATGTTACATGGGGCAGCTATTCGAACCATGCTAAAAAAATCAACTTTAAATCGTTTTACCCTGCTGCCTTCTCCCTGCCCCCTTCTCCCTGAAAAGGGGTTTACCTTGCTTGAGCTCCTTCTCGCTATGGTTATTCTCTCTTTCGTCCTGATAGCGATTTATGAAACCCTTAGTGTGAGTTCCAGAGCCTGGGAGAAGGGTGAAAATGCTGTTGAGAAGCTTCAGAGGACAAGGGTGGTGATGGATCTTCTGAGCAGGGAGATTAAGTCGGCGTTCCCCTATGTAGTAACCCCCAGTGAAAAAGATACCCATAAAAAATTTTATGCCTTTGAGGGGGAAAAAGATTCCATAAGCTTTGTCTCCAGCGTTCCCCTGAGGGGAGAGAGGGGGGGGTTATCGTGGCTGTCATTCTGGGTGGAGGAAGGTGAGGGATTAGTAGTGGTAGAAAGGGATGCCTTAAGGACAGACATCTTTAAGGACGAGGACTTTAAAGAAAAAAAGGAGATGGAAGTACTGGATGAAAATATTATCCAGATGCAACTAGAGTACTTTGAATTAAAGGGTAAAAAAGAAGAAGGGGAAGGCGAGGGAGAGTGGAAAGAGCAATGGGATGCTGAAAAAGAGGGAGCGATGCCCCATGCGGTGAGTATTGCATTGACTTTTAAAGAAGAGGGAAGAGGGGGAAAAGGTGAAGAAAGATTTTCACGGGAAATGGTTATTCCCCTGATGATTAACAGCAAGAAACTGAAGGCGTGGAGTCGGGATACGGAACCACGATGACCAGAAGGCGAGGGGCTGTAAAGATTACCATCTCACTAATACTAGCTGCTATGGAGTATCTACTACCTTCGAGAAGGGAAGCAGGGAACACGTGGAAGAGCGAGGCAGAGAGGGGTGTTGCCTTGATGCTGGTGCTGTGGGTGATGACCCTGCTCTCGGTCATCGTGTTTGAATTCTGCTCCACCATGAGGATCGAGGCGACAATCGCCAGGAATTTTAAGGAGGGAGAGCGGTCTTACTATTTTGCCCAGGCAGGTATTAGTCGAGCTATGGTTGAGATTGTCAAAGCAAAGAGTGCGATGAAAAAATTTAAGGGTGCTAAGGAATCGATGGTAAAGGGTGAGGCTTTAGAGGAAGAGGGAGAGGATGAGGTTGAAGAGTGGAAGCCCAGAGAGGAGCCCTACACCTTTTTATTTGAGGAGGGAGAGTGTGAGGTCAAGATTTCTGATGAAGGGAGCAAGATCAACCTCAATTGGGTTGCGAAACAAGCAAAGGCCAACAGGAAGCTTCTCACCGATATACTTGAGCAAAGCTGTGATTTGGAAGGAGAGGAGCGTGATGCCATAGCGGATTCCATTATTGATTGGGTGGATGCAGACCACGAACACCTGATGAATGGTGCTGAGGATGATTACTATGAATCATTGGAAGACCCTTACGAGTGTAGAGACGGAGACTTTGTAGTTACTGAGGAGTTACTCTTGGTGAAGGGGGTTACTGAAGAAATCTTTTACGGTGAGAAGAAATCCACTGAGGAATCGCAGGAGGAAGAGGAGGAGAAGACCTACCTTCCTTCCTCTACTCAACAAGCATTTCCCTTGATGCACAAAGGGATGGTGAAATCCGGAGGGCTCTCTGACGTCTTCACGGTGTTCTCTGAGAGTACCTCTTTTAAAATTAACCTCAATGATGCACCGTATGAGTTGCTATTAAGCATACCGGGCATGACCTCCGAGGTAGCGCTTGAGATCATTGAGGAACGGCGGGAGGAAGAATTTGAGAACCTCAATGATGCCCGATTGAAAGAGCTTCCCAACTATACTCAGATAGCAGGCTACATCACCGTGGATCCAACTAATTTTTACAGGGTTGAGGCACGCGGCAGGATTGCAGATGGCGCCGTGGCACGGGCTATCATGGCAGTGATCAAGTTCACCACTCAAGAGGGAAAGAAGTATGAAATACTCTATTGGCAGGAAGGAGTGTAAGAAGCAGGGTTAAGGGGAGAGAAAGCAGGGAGTAAGGAGCAGTGATGTTTTAATCCCTGATCCCTGTGCGCTGAACCCTGACCCCTCTGCAGTTATGAATAGCATCGGACTTACCGTAAAAGACAGTCAGGTGGTAATGGTAATGTTGAGGAAGAACCTCACCGGTGATCCCTTTCTGGAGCACTATCGTGTGGTATCGCTGGAGGAGGTAAACCCCGAGGACCGAGAGGAAATCATCCTGAGCAATATCGAGGGGTTTATCGATGAACACAAGGGGGACCGTGATAATTTTTTCCTTGCCATCCCTGGCAGTAAGGTCATTTTTAAAAGCCTCTCTCTCCCTTCACCCACCGAGGAGAATCTCAGAGAGGTATTGGGGTTTGAGATGGACCGCTATACACCTTTCTCCTTGGATGATGTCTATTTTGACTTCAAAGTGGTGGAGCGAGATGACGCACGAAAGCTTATCCAGGTGGTGCTGGTGGTGATCAAGAAGGAAGTGCTCAATTACTACCTTACCCTGCTCCAGAGGATACATATTAAGGTGAGAGGCGTTGAGGTAGCCACTACCGCGCTCTACAATTTAATTGTCAAGGGAGGTCAGGGCAGGAAGAACGGAGCAGAGAGGAGATGGGTGGTAAGGACTAGTGAGTGGCTGAGCAGGAAGCGCTGGGGAAAGAAACTGCTTGTGCCCTTAGACCGCATGGTGAGCTCAGATAAGAGTGAAGCAGCACCTGCAGAAGAGGGCACACGGTTTTTGATCACCATTGATGATGAAAGTTGCGAATTGGGGGCGATACGTGACGGCAGGTTAATCTACTCCCGCTGTCTTACCATGCCTCCCCAGGACGAGGGGGAAAGCGTTGCGGAAAGGGTGGAGAAGCAGGCTGATCAAATGCTCTTGGAGATAGCCGCCACCCAGTTAACGTTGAGTGATGAAAACCCAGAGCGCTCTCAACTTATCGTTGCAGGAACCGGAGATCACCAGAGCTTCATCAGTCATCTTAAGGAGAGAGAGCATATTGATGCGCGGTTGGTGGATGAGCTCGCGGTGAACGTTACCATAGACAATGCCAGAGAAAAGGCTACGTTCCTTTCAGTGGCGATGGGGGTGGCGCTGAAGGGGCTTAAGGGCGTGGCGCTCGATATGAATTTGATTCCTCGCGAGCTCCGACCCAAGAAGAAAAAGAATTGGAACCTGATCTTGGGCGTAACGCTCGCGGTGTTGCTGTTACTGGGAATAGGTTCTTTCACCCTTGCCTTTTTTGTAAAGGAGAGGATGTATTTCTCCGGACTCACCGAGAGGGTGAAAGCACTCAAGGGGCGGGTGGAAGAGGTAGAACAAATGCAGAAGGAGATTGCAGCTATAGAAAGTAAAATGGATTCCCTTGAGAAGATTAAGGCGGATGACACCAGTAAGTTGCAGCTATTAAAAGAGCTTACCCAGATTATCCCAGAAGAGATGTGGTTAACCCAGTTTTCCTACCAGGAGAGAAAGGGTAAGAAGGAGATTGATCTTTCCGGTTACGCGACCGCTGCATCAGAACTTATTCCTATTTTGGAAGAATCGAAGCTCTTTGAAGATGTAAAATTTAAATCTTCTATTGTGAGGGACAAAGAGAGCAACAAAGAGAAATTTAATGTGACGGCGGTGGTGAGCGGTGTAAAAAGTAAATAGAGGGGAGGGTCTCTTGAATATTGCCAAGAGAGATAAGAAATTTTTAGTAGGTGGTGCGCTTGCATTCGTGCTCTTCCTCATCATAACCTATGTTATTGCTCCCTTTATCGAGAGCGAGAAGGAGATACAGGAGGGTACCCAGCAGAAGGAGATGATACTTCAGAAGTATGAGAGGATCATTAATCAACGAGGGGAGGTTGAAAAAAAACTTGCGCAGTTGAGGGGGAAGCAGAATGAAGTAAGTAGGGCATTGCTCCAGGGGAGTACACCTTCCCTCGCCGCAGCAGAGATGCAAAAGATACTAGAGAAAATGTCGAGTACCCACGAGCTGGAGCTGAAAAGTGTGAAAGTGCAGGATGCAGAAGAGCGGGGTACGTTTCTCGCGATCCCTATTGAGGTGAGGTTAATTACCGATTTAAACAGGACGAGAAAGTTTCTCGCTGACCTGGAGAAGAATCAGAAATATTTCACCATACCGCAATTGAGAATCAGTGTTCAAAATCAGAGGGACCCCAAAGAAGTTATTGTAACGTTGGTGATCACAGGCTTTTGCATGAAGGAGAGCACAGGGGAAGGGAAAAAGGCGTAACACCTTAGGCGCTCGAACTGTGAGTCAGGGAAAGGAAAACACAACATGAAGCAAGGCGTAGTCTTTTTTATGGTGATACTCATGGTACTCCTGAGCGGTGTGTTTACGAAGCTGCTACCTCAGGAAAAGGACACCCTCAAGGGTACAGAGATAAAGGCTCAGAAACCTCAAAGCACCACAACCACCGCCATCGAGTCTCAAACGCCATCAACTGGTAAGATAATCAAGGGCACCACGGGCACACCGGGATCGTCAGCAGCAGGATCACCGGTAGCGCCCACGGGCGAATCCAAAGCGCCTACGAAGGAGATGGGTGAAGAGGAAAAGGCAAAGATGGAGGAATTAAAACCTCGCTTCAAAGAGCTGGTGGGTGAGGAGATGAAGAGGTTCGGCGTGATGGAGGAGTCGCTACCGGGAGAGGTACCACAAGAGAAGGCAGAGGTGCCTGCGGAGGAGAAAAAAGCTACCGAGGGTGTAGAGATGCCAAAGGAGGTGGCGGTTGAAAAGAAAGAGGGGGAGGTAGTGCCTCAACCTCAAGAAGGTGAGAAGGTACCGGGAGAGGAGAAGGGAGAGAAGGAAGCGAAAGAAGAGGTACTTGAGGAAGAAACAGTGGGAAAGGAAGAACCAGTGGAGGTGGTAGAGCCCGTGCCTGCAGAACCGGAGAAGCCTCAAGGGGAGGGTGAAAAGATTGCGCTGGATTTTCAGGATGCTGAGCTCACCGAGGTGATAACCGCCCTTGCTGAGATCATAGGTATTAACTACATCGTTGACCCCAAGGTGAAAGGGAAGGTGAGTATCCATACCAGTGGCGAGATTTCTAAGGAGGATGTGCTTCCCATTCTGGAAACTATCTTTGAGGTCAATGATGTAACCGCAGTCAAAGTAGGTAATATCTACAAAATTATTCCAGCTAAAGATGCAGAAAAACAACCCCTCATTCCCCGGCGAGGAAAAGAGCTGGGAGATAGTACCTCTCCGGACCGATTGATTCTTCAGATTGTTCCCCTGCGCTATATTCCCAGCAAAGAGATAGAGAAGATACTAAAACCCTTTCTGGGGCGAGGAGGAGATATTGTAGAATTTACCGACAGAAATATCCTGGTAATTGTCGACACTATCTCCAATATGAAGAAGTTAATGGAGCTGGTGGATACGGTAGATGTAAGTATTTTCGACACGGTTCAGGTGAAGATTTATGAGCTTGAAAACGCGGATGCCAAGGACCTCGCCAAAGAACTAGGTGATCTTTTCAAAGCACTGGGGCTGGAGTCACAGGGGAAAAAGGGAGATCTCCTAAGCTTTATCCCTATCGAGAGGATGAATATTATCTTGGCGGCCAGTTCACTGCCGGATGTGTTTTATAAGATTGATGAGTGGGTTAAGAAACTTGACGCAGTAAGTGGTGCTGAGGAACAGATTTTCATCTATTTCGTGGAAAATCAAAAGGCCACTGATTTAGGTGGTATCATCTCCGAGCTCTATGGCGGTGGAGGAAGGAGGGGAGGAGAAAGGGAAAAGAAAACTAAGCGAACAGAGCGGAGCAAGAAAGGGGAAAAATCCAAATCATCAAAGAAGGCGAGGACTTCTAAAACGACTCCGGAAATTCTTGAAGGTGAAATTACCATTGTGGTAGATGAAATTAATAATGCTATTATCATGCGTGCTACCCCCCAGGATTACGCCCAGGTGCTTAAGACCATTAAACTGTTGGATACCGTCCCCAAACAGGTATTAATTGAGGTGCTGATTGCAGAGGTGACCTTGGATGAAAATACGGAGTTCGGTATAGAGTGGTCACTTTCATCTGACTACGCCTCGTTGGGAGGATACAAGGGAACGGAGAGGGTGGGACAGGATCTTGGCCTGGGCGGGCTGGCATTGGATTTAGCAAAGCCTATCGCCCAGCCTGGGTTCACCTATGCCTTTGCTTCACGGGAACTGATGGCATTCCTCAAGGCGTATGCGAGGGAGAATAAGGTAAACATCCTTTCTTCTCCCCACATCTTGGCTGCTGATAACACCGAGGCGACGATCGAGGTGGGTAAAGAGGTGCCCATTGTCACCAGTGAGTACACCCCGACCACCCTTCAGACAGCAACTGAGAGCTACTCCCGTTCCATTGAGTACCGCGATACCGGCATACTGCTCAGCGTTACTCCCCGGATTAATGAAAAAGGTTTGGTGTCAATAGAACTCAGCCAGGAGGTGAGTGATGTGAGCGAGCAGCGTATTGAAGGCATCAATTCACCGGTAATCTTGAAGCGCCAGGCTGAGACCTCACTGGTGGTACAAGATGGCAACACCATTGCCATCGGCGGTTTAATCCGGGATAAGAAAGATAACACCATGGAGGGAATTCCTATTCTGTCGAAGATTCCCTACCTCGGTAAGGCATTCAGCTATACCAAAGTGGTAGGCGAGAAAACAGAGCTTTTGATCCTCATCACCCCCCATGTCATTCAGTCTTTTGAAGAAGCTGATTTAGTTACCTCGGAGTTTAAAGAGAAGATGGAAGGGTTGAAAAAGATGCTCCAGAAGTAAGAGGGGCAGACTTTTATAGTGTGAAAGGTTTTGCTTGTGTTTATATAAAATACATTTTTTTATAAAAAAACTTGACAATAATTCACATTTATATAATTATTTAATCTAATTACTGCGCAATGAATAGTAAATTTAATAACATAAGAAATTTTATTTGAAAAAAGCTAAAGAAAAAAATTACTATGCCGAAACAATATTCGTTAAAAAAAACTTGACAATGGATGAAGATTGTATAAAAATTTATAAA
>CAYYOQ010000113.1:0-7203 GCA_964473235.1 uncultured Thermodesulfobacteriota bacterium
AGACAAAGATATTCATATTGTTGCTGAGGCAATGGGAATGAAACTATGATTATTTTTCTTAAACCTAACGCCTTAATTTTTTAAGTCCAGTATTGATAGAAGGAAACATCATGGGAAGAGTGAATGAAACATTCCGTGCACTAAGGCTTAAGGGTGAAAAGGCACTAATTCCCTTTATAACCGCAGGTGATCCTGATCTCGTCACCACTGAAAAGCTTATTTTTGTATTGGAAAAAAATGGTGCTGACTTGATAGAGTTGGGAGTTCCCTTCTCTGATCCCATGGCCGATGGTCCGACCATTCAGATGGCTTCAGAACGTTCTTTAGCTAAGGGAACAAACTTAAAGATGATTTTTCAATTGGTAGAGAGAATACGAACCAAAACCAGTATTCCTATAATTCTCATGGGCTACTACAATCCATTTTTGATGTATAACCTGAAGTACTTAGCTCACGATGCACAACGTGCAGGAGTGGATGGCATTCTCACGGTTGACCTTCCCCCAGAAGAAGCTCATGAAATGAAGTCACATATCAAGAGGGTAGGGCTGGACATGATTTTCCTTCTCGCACCCACAAGTGATGATGAGAGAATAAAACTCATTGTAAAAAACGCCTCGGGTTTTATCTACTACGTCTCTCTCACTGGTGTAACCGGTATTCGATCGAAACTCGCATGGGATATAAGAAAACAGATAGAGAAAATAAGAAGATATACTGAACTCCCTATTGGTGTTGGATTTGGTATATCCAATCCCCTCCAGGCAAAAGTAGTTGCTCAGTGGGCTGACGCAGTGGTAGTAGGAAGTGCTATTATAAAGATAATGGAGGAGAGTAAGAATAGAACACAGATGCTCCGCAATGTCGGTCAATTCGTTTTCCAAATAAAAAGAGCACTAAAATAAATAAAATGTGTAAACACTTGCTCATCACCACTTAAAAACGATCTGTAAAAAACATAGTAGCTTTGATGAGTACGCACACAGAGAGTAAGGTAAATCAATTTGCCACCTTAATTGAATTGGGTACTATTCTCAATTCAAGTTTACAACCCCACGAGGTAAGGAAGCGGGCCATGCAGGCTGCAACCAGTTTGATGAACTGCGAGGTCGGTTCACTCTTATTAATTGACCAAGAGAAAAATGAACTGTTTTTTGAGGTGGCACTGGGAGAGAAGGGAGATGTGGTAAAAGAGGTACGATTGAAAATGGGGGAGGGGATTGCAGGGTGGGTGGCAGAACATGGTCTCCCTCTCATGGTACCTGATGTCACAATAGATCCTCGTCATTCAGTAAGAGTTGATGAGAAGTCAGGTTTTACCACCAAAAATGTTCTCTGTGTTCCCGTGAGGGTAAAACAAAAGGTTATCGGTGTACTACAGGCGATTAACAAGCTCAGTAGTGAATCTTTCATTAAAAGTGATCTTGAATTGTTTCAATTATTGGCGAATCAAGTAGCCATCGCCATAGACAATGCTACCCTATACGAAGAGATACGGAGTGCATTTTTAGAGGTAGCTGAAGCCCTCGCTCAATCAATTGAAAAGAGGGATCCTTATACTGGTGGCCATACCAAAAGGGTACTTGCCTTCGGTGTGGCCATCGCCCGCTATTTAAACCTTAGTGATGATGAAATAGAAAAGCTTAAAATAGCTGCCATACTCCACGACATAGGCAAAATTGGTATTGAAGATAAAATTTTAAGAAAGAAGCATAAGCTCACCGAAGAGGAATATAAGGAAATGCAGAAACATCCCCTTATTGGGGCCGAAATTATAGGCCACATTAAACAATTAAAAGATGTGATACCTGGTATGCGCTACCACCACGAGCGTACAGATGGGAAAGGTTATCCGGAGGGACTGCATGGTGCTGATATTCCTCTCATTGCCAGAATTATATCAGTTGCTGATACCTATGATGCAATGACTACCACCAGGCCATACCACAGCGCACTCACTGAGTCCGAGGCTATCGCGGAGCTCAAACGTTGCGCAGGTTTGCAATTTGATAACGCTGTGGTAGATGCATTTATTCACGCTTTTGAAAATGGAGACATTCAAACTGGTATTGGAAGTAATGCTCATTTAATAAGCAACCATGCGAAGCCTTTGTATCGTTGAATTATGTGTTTATAAAAAGTTGTTAAGGAAAACTGGGGATAATCGTTTAGTGTGCATGAACCCATGACCTATCACGCTACGCTATCCTATCTCTACGGACTACAGAAATTTGGTATAAAATTTAGGTTAGCTAATATATCTTATCTCCTTGCAACCCTCAACCACCCACAAAAAAACCTACCCTGCATCCACATTGCAGGAACCAACGGTAAGGGCTCTACCTCTGCCTTTATTGCTTCCATGCTATCGTATGCAGGGTATAGGGTAGGGCACTACACCTCACCTCACCTTATCAACTTTACTGAAAGAATTAAAATCAATACCTGCAAAATCAGCAAAAAGGATGTAGTGAGGTTAACAACCCTCCTCAGAAAAAAAGAAAAGGCTATTGAAAGTATTACCTTTTTTGAATTTGTCACCGCTATGGCACTCTGTTATTTTGCTGAGCAAAAAGTTGATGTGGCTGTCATAGAAGTTGGCATGGGAGGAAGGCTGGATGCAACCAATGTCGTATCTCCCCTTGTCTCCATTATCACCAATATAGCGAGAGAACATGAGTTCTATCTTGGCAACTCCCTCACTAAGATTGCAAAGGAAAAGGCAGGGATCATTAAAAAGAAAAGCGTGGTGATCACGGGAGCAACGCAACCTCGTGTACTCTCTCTTTTTATAAAACGGTGCTATGCACTCCACGTCCCTTTGTATCAATTAGGGAATGATTTTCTATTAACGAAAACCAGCCTCAATGTATATCAGTACCACGGGTTACGCCATAGTCTCCAGGGGATAAAAATTGGTTTAGTGGGAGACCATCAAACCAAAAATGCTTCCCTTGCGCTCGCAGCAATAGAAATTCTAAACGAAAAAGGGTATCATATCGATGATAGTAAAGTACTTCAGGGATTACGATACGTTTCGTGGCCCGGGAGACTTGAAACAGTACACCACTTACCATGTGTAGTACTTGACGGCGCACACAATCCTGCAGCCATGGAGAGTCTTAGACAGGCACTGCTACAACACTTTGTCTTAAAAAAGCTCATTCTTGTTCTAGGAATTATGGCAGATAAAAATATAAAGGGTATGATGAACATAATTGTACCAATTGCTGATAAGGTAATCCTCTGTACCCCTCATCTGGATCGTGCCGCTTCTACACATTTGCTCTCTCAACTACTGGATGACTATAACGTTTCATACCATCAGATCGAAGAAGTCAGAGATGCAATTCGCTACGCCCTCTCCATAGCACACCCCCAGGATGTAATCTGCGTGACAGGTTCCCTTTTTACCGTAGGGGAGGCAAGGAGTATGTTTTTACAACCAAAAAGGTTTTCTCCCATGAAGAGAAACTCTTCGTCTTCACTTTACGCGGGGTGACATTACCGTCATCTGTGTATGTGTGTGATGATAATTAATGCTGTCAAATCCAGGTAGACATTCTGATTGATAAAAGAGATATTGTGTGATAGGTGTCATTATCACCTATTTTCCACTACTGTGAGCAACTCATGATGAGAAAGTGCTTCGTATATCTTCTTTGCTTTATCACTTATGTCATAGTGTTTCCTTTGACATCGCTGGGTAAGAATGCTCCCTACAAAGTAAAATTTACCTCAGAAGAAAATGTGAGCATTAAGGCAGATACCATGTACTATGACCAGGCTCACAATGTTTACTTTGCCGAAGGTAACGTTATCATTATAAGGGGCAATGCAACCCTTAAAGCTGATAAGGTTAATTATAATACAGTTACCCAAGATGCTAAGGCGATAGGAACGGTATCCCTCACTGAGGGAGAAGATATACTCAACTGTGAACGTCTGGATATCAACTTGGACACAAGAATTGGCACCATTTCTCAAGCGAGGTTATTTATCAAGGACAACAATTATCACATCACTGGACAAACTTTCCAAAAACTTGGTGAAAATAGATACCGGGTGCTCAATGGGACTGTCACCACCTGTAACCAAGAAGTTCCTGATTGGAAGATTACCGGTGGTGAGATCGATGTAACGGTTGAAGGGTTCGCATCCATAAAAAACAGTACCTTTAGAATAAAAAATATCCCCATTCTCTACTTCCCTTACTTTCTCTATCCTGTGAAGATTGCACGGCAGAGTGGCCTTCTCATACCTGATTTTAACTACTCTACCAGTGATGGTTTTGAAATGGACAATGCCTTTTTCTGGGCAATTTCTCGTAATACCGATGCCACCTTCTACCTTGACTACTCAAGCGAGAAGGGGACAGGGGGTGGGCTAGAGTTTCGCTATGTGCTCAATGAGCGTAGTAAAGGTAAGTTCTATAACTACTTTATAGAGGAACGCAGAAACTATTTTGAAGATGAGTATGATCCAAAGTATGATCGTGAGAGAAAGAGGATGTTTTCTACCTATGAAGGTGAACACTACTTTAACGACACCTCATATACAAAAGCACGGATTGACTTGCTTAGCGATAGAAAAATTTATAAGGATTACGGGAAAGAGATTAGACGCTCGCAGAGCAAATGGGATAGGGTAAGTCTCGGGTCACGAGAGAAAGATAAGTCGTTTATTTTTTACACCAAAAACTGGTCTCAGTACAGTCTTGTAGCAGAAACCAATTACTACAAAGATTTGGTCAAAAGTGATGACACTACACTACAACGTGTTCCTAAAATAAGTTTCACAGGAGCACGGCAAATGATTACAGGGACTCCTCTCTTTTTTAAAATTGATTCGTCATATGACCACTTTCAGCGTAATGAAGGCGTTGATGGGTATCGAGCTGACTTCTTTCCTAAGCTCTCTCTCCCCTTAAACTTCAATAACTATCTTAAATTTACACCAGAGGTAGGGGTGCGTGGTGTAGCTGGTTTTGGTCTAAGCAAAAATAGTGATTATGATAAAACAAAAGGACTACTTGATGCCAATGCCGAACTTTCAACTACTATTCTTAAAGTGTACCATTTCCCAGGTACAAGGATCTCTAAATTAAAACATTCTATAGAACCAAGTGTTTTTTTTCAACATATCACTGATAATAACCAGGACGAGTTTCCTTTCTTTGAACCCATGGATAGATTTTATAAGAGGAGCGCCCTCACCTATGCCCTTACCAATAGATTTACCGCAAAGATATTACAACCTGATGGGAATGTTATTGAGAGAGAGCTAGGATACTTTAAAATAAGTCAGAATTACTACTACACTCATCCAGAGTGGACATGGGCTAGTGAGGGATACAATGGTAATGATTTCTCAGACCTCATGGGAGAATTACGCATAACCTTCACTGACTATGCTTTCTTTAAAGGCCACCTCTACTATAACCCTTATCAAAACAGTCTAAGCTTTTACGATTTTTTTATGTTGGTTGAGGATAAGAGAGGTGATTCGCTTAGATTTGATTATCGCTACGCGAAGAATGAGCTTGAAGGATATCGTATTGAGTCACGATTTAAAATAACCAGATCACTTTTTGGATTCTATGAGTCTCATCGCTCTGAATATAATAATAAAACCTTGGATTCCTACTATGGGTTTGAATACTTTGCCCAGTGCTGGAGTATTAAATTTTCTGTCAATGATAAAGCTAAACAAGATGGACGCGACCGAGAAACCGAATATAGTGTACTTTTTAATCTTGCAGGACTGGGTAAGTTAGGCGAAGTTAAATAATTTACGTGTCATTGCGAAGCGAAGCAATCCCATTGTATCGCTGCTCTTGATATTTTAGGGCCTGTTCTGAGCCCTACTAGAGATTGCTGGTTACCTTCCGTAACCTTGCAATGACATGTCACCTGTTTCGTGCTCTCTATAATTAACTTAAACTCTACCTTTCCATTTCCATTCTCACTATGAAGAGTAAAGTGTTTTTTGCTGACATGAGAGCGAATACCAAAGAAAATATCTTTGACAAACTCAACCTGCTTTTAGAAAAGGTGGACATTAAGTCAAGGATTAAGAAAAATAGCCTCATCGCTATAAAAATTCACTTTGGTGAGCGGGGTAACACAGCGTTTATTCACCCGGTATTTGTGAGAAAGGTTATAGACAGAGTAAAGCACTACCGCGGCAAACCCTTTCTCACTGATACCAACACGCTCTATCGTGGAGATCGTAGTGAAGCAGTTTCACACCTGACGGTCGCTATCCAGCACGGTTTCAGCTATTCGGTTGTTGATGCTCCCTTGGTAATCGCTGATGGTATTCGAGGTAACACTGCGGTGAGCGTAACAATTAGTAAGCCCCTCTTTAAAGAAGTGTTGATAGGAGCTGAACTCTTTCATGCCGATGGAATTATCAGCCTCGCACATTTTAAAGGTCATGAACTCACTGGTTTTGGTGGTACTTTAAAAAATTTGGGTATGGGTGGGGCAAGCCGTCAGGGTAAGTTGTCACAACATTCTACTATATCCCCCCTAGTTGATAAAAAACAGTGTATCGGATGTGGTGAGTGTAGAGATATTTGTCCTCAAGATGCAATCTACTTAACTGGTAAAAAATCATTGATAGACTCTCAAAAGTGTATTGGCTGCGCAGAATGTATTACCTTTTGTTCCCAAGGAGCAATTCAAATTCAGTGGAATGAAACTACCAGCACTTTTCAAAAAAAAATGGTTGAATTCGCCTTTGGAGTTCTTAAAGGTAAAGAGGGGAGGGCAGTTTTTCTAAATTTTCTTATGAATATCAGCCCTGCCTGTGATTGCTACAGTCATGCTGATGCACCCATTGTACCAAATATAGGTATCCTTTCATCAATTGATCCCGTTGCCATAGATCAGGCCTCAGCGGAACTTGTCAATGAACAAGCGGGATTAAAGCAATCTGCATTGAAAAACGCTCTTAATAAAGGAGAAGATAAATTTAGAGATCTCTATCCGGAGGTTGATTGGGAATCTCAGCTTGATTACGCAGAACAAATAGGTCTCGGGCTGAGAAACTATCAATTGATAACCGTCTGACAAAGTCATTTATCACTGCGCTTAACAAACCCCCCAAATAGTTCTTTTCTGTACCACCTTTAAAAATTTAGATAATTGAGCCTGTTCAAAGTTATTTTCGCTTGTTAAATCAATATATTACAAAGTC
>CAYYOQ010000114.1:0-7177 GCA_964473235.1 uncultured Thermodesulfobacteriota bacterium
TTAAAGAACTACTTGATTGAACCGGAAGTGCTCACTCTGGTCCCGGAAACTATAGCGCGAAGGTACAAATTGATCCCCCTCTTCATGGAAAATAATCATTTAACCATTGCCATGGCCAATACCTTCGATGTGATCGCGCTTGATGAAATTCAGCGGATGGTTAATACCCAGATCGAAGCGCTCTCTGCTCCGGAATCAGAGATTATCAGTGCCATTGAAGAACACTATGGAATGGAAGGAGATGCCAGCGAAATTTTAGAGGAGATTATTCAGCTTGCCGAGTCTGGTTCCGTCAAAGAGGAAGACCTTGCCAAAAGATCGCCGGTGATCCGCTTAGTGGATCAAATAATTATTAAAGGGGTTAAAGATGGTGCTACCGATATCCATTTAGAACCTGAAGAAAAGACATTGAGGGTGAGATATCGCCTTGATGGTGTTCTTCAATCAGGTCCATCAATCCCTAAAAGCCTTCAGGCGCCGACCGTGGTAAGAATAAAGATTATGTCGGGTCTCAATATTTCTGAGAATCGCCTCCCCCAAGATGGAAAGATCAGATTCTTTGTCGGTAAGAAAAAGATTGACCTCAGGGTATCTACCTTCCCTACCGTTTTTGGTGAGAATGTGGTGTTAAGAATTTTAGATAAGGGCAGATTGATCCAGGGATTAGATAAACTGGGATTTACTGAAGAAAATTTGGATATCTTTAAAAAGCTGTTAAAAAAGCCATACGGAATTGTTTTAGTCACCGGGCCGACTGGTTCAGGAAAGACTACCACCCTCTACTCTGCGCTCTCGCATATCAACAATCTGGAAATGAATATTATTACCTTGGAGGATCCCGTTGAATATGAATTACCGCTTATTCGGCAATCCCAAATCAATCCTAAAGCCGGCTTAACCTTTGCCTCAGGCTTACGATCCATCCTACGGCAGGACCCTGATGTCATTCTGGTAGGGGAGATGCGTGATGCGGAAACGGCTGAGATGGCCATTCGATCTGCCTTAACGGGACATCTGGTGTTTAGTACACTGCATACCAATGATTCAGTGGGGGCACTACCACGTCTCCGCGATATGGGGATTGAACCTTTCTTAATTTCATCCTGCCTCCTGGGGATCGTTGCTCAAAGGCTGATCAGATTAGTCTGCACGCACTGTAAGGAACCATGTGAACTGGAGCAAGATGTCCTGGAGCAGTTGAACATATCACACAATGAACATACGTTCTATCATGGCAAGGGATGTAAAGAATGTAATTATACCGGGTATAAGGGCCGCATTGCGGTATTCGAAGTACTGGTGATGTCATCTAAGATTAAAAAACTTATTGTGGAGCGGGCTGAGAGCAACCTCGTCCAGAAGGTGAGCTGCGAAGAAGGAATGATGACTCTTTTTCAAGATGCATTCCGGAGGGCATTGCAGGGAGTCACCACCATTGAAGAGGTCCTAAGGGTAACCTATGGATAGAAAAACTTAAGAAGATGCAGAATTTTACCTACAAGGCTAAAGATGAGTGGGGAAGGACTATCACCGGCACCATGATCGCTGCAGGTGAAGAACAACTGGCTGCAGCCTTGGATCAGATGGGGCTCTACCTCATTTCCGCCAAGGAAGCCGCGTCCGCGCAATTCTCTCTCGGGTGGCGATGGGAAAGAGTAAAAAGGAAAGATCTGATTACCTTTACCGTACATTTAGCTACTACCATCTCTGCTGGCATTCCGGTGCTCCAAGCCCTTCAGGACCTATTTGAGCAGACTGAAAAACCAGGATTCAAAAAGATTATTGAAGAGATCAGCCGTGAAATTCAGGCGGGCAGTAGCCTTTCAGAAGCGCTCTCCAAACATCCCAAGATATTTTCAGAGCTCTACGTGAGTATTGTAGCGGCAGGGGAAACGACCGGCAGTGTAGATAGGGTATTAAATGATCTCGTCACTTTTTTAGAATGGCAGGAGATACTGGCGATGGATGTGCAGCAGGCAACCATCTATCCCGCCTTTGTACTCTCTGCGGTAACCTGTTTAGTAATTCTCTTGATGACCTTTGTGTTCCCACGGTTTACCGTAATATTTGAAAGGACTAATGCTCCCCTTCCCCTTCCTACCAGAGTGGTGATGGGGATGAGTTATGGTATTGCCCATTATTGGGCGCTGATCATCCTCGGTGTGGTGGGAGTGATACTATCTCATCGCCTCATGATAAGGACACCCGAGGGAAGATATTTCTTTGATCATTTAAAACTAAAGCTACCGGTGTTTGGAAGCCTGCTGCGGAAAATCGCCCTCTCTCGCTTCTCCCACCACTTCGGTGCCCTGCTTAAAGCCGGCGTGGAGATCTACCATTCACTTATGGTCACCGAAAAGGTGGTGGGCAATACAGTGATCGCAAGGGTAATTAGTAATGCCCGTGATTATATTAGTGCGGGTGAGTCGCTTTCAGAATCTTTAAAGAAGGGTAACGAGTTTCCCTCTCTGGTGATTAGAATGATCTCCATCGGGGAAAGGTCCGGGAGTCTTGACAAAACGCTCGATAAGGTTTCTCAATACTATGATCGAGAGGTTCCCGTCACTCTTAAAAAAGTTTTTGCGGTCTTTGAACCTCTGGTGATTGGACTCTTAGCAGTGATCGTATTGGGTATGGCGCTCTCCATGTTTTTACCGCTCTACCAAATGCTCAATTTAGTAGGCAAGTAAACTGTAGGTATAAAGTGGAGGTACTAATGAAAGGTGTATCAGAACCCAAAGGATTTACCCTGATTGAGGCAATCGTGGTCATCTCAGTGTTAGCCATTCTTGCAGGAACCCTCATCCCGCTCGCCATTAAAAATATTGAAGATTCAAAAATATCTGCGGCGACTGAAGATATCCGAACACTCGCCTCATCAGTGACCAACTTTATTTCAAATACCGGAAGATATCCTATGCGCAACGCCAGTAGCAGTGATCAGCTCCTTGCGCTCTATTCTGGTGCGTGGACCAATCTCCCTCAGCAATCGCTCCCCAGCGGTACCTTCACCACTCCGGGAGGGGGATGGTCCGATGGAACCTGGTCTGACTCCATTGCCAACCACCTGGTATCTAACGGTGGGAGTAGATATCCTACTTGGGATCCTTCTACCAGAGCAGGGTGGCATGGACCCTATCTGGCGAAAAATGGCCTTGATCCGTGGGGCAATAGCTATCTCATTGGAGTCATTGGATTCTGGTATAAGACTACCAATCCCGCTTTCGACAAGGTGTGGATATTATCTGCTGGTCCCGATCGGACGGTGCAAACCTCCAATCAAAGCAGCACGCTCACCGGGGATGATGTAGGATTACTTATTTACATCCACGATTAAAAGAGAGGGAAAGGTTCCATGGTACAACGATGTCATAAACACTATGGTCTTACCCTGATTGAGGTTATTACCGTGCTGGCAATTCTTTCTATCCTGGCAGGTGTGCTCATCCCTATTACTATTAAAAATATTGATGAGACCCGACTCACCGCAGCCCAGAAGGATACCAATGCGATTACCACTGCCATTGTCAATTTTCACATCGATACCAAGTTGTGGCCAGTATATGCCATCTACCCTGGTCCCATGACTATTTATATCTTAAGCACTACGAAGGGAGAAATACCCACCGCCACCGGTAATGAAGAATGGTTGAGCGCTGCGAGTGACGACCTTTATGATCAGTTAATAGACAATGAAACGAATCCTCAGTATCCCAGTTGGAAAGGTCCCTATCTTGGTGAACTTAAAGCCGATCCGTGGGGTCGTAGGTATTATGCCAGTGTGGGCTCACTCTGGGATAATGGAGGGTGGTCAGCTGGGGCAAATCCTGCCCAGGCATGGGTGCTCTCATCCGGGCCTGATGGGCACATTGATACTGATCCCAAAGGACCATTAAATGGTGATCCTACCGATAGTGCTGATGATATAGGGTTCTTAATTTCCAGTTACACGGGATCGTGATGATGGGTGGTACTCTTCTTTGACTGAGTGGGTGAGGAGGGAAATGGGTCTGCATAGTCAAAAAGGTTTTACTATTCTGGAGATAACCATCGTGGCGGCGATAGTAGCTATTTTAGCAGCCATGTTAACCCCGATCGCGGTCAATATGATAGATAAGGCAGATATTACCAGGGCACAATCCGACATCAATGCGCTCATTACCGCCGTAGAGAATTTTAAGTCAGATACCAAAGAGTACCCTACCAGAAGATCAAA
The DNA here is from genome assembly GCA_964473235.1 of uncultured Thermodesulfobacteriota bacterium. GTDB lineage: Bacteria > Desulfobacterota > WTBG01 > WTBG01 > WTBG01 > CAYYOQ01. The sequence goes on from CAYYOQ010000114.1 coordinate 4,217, forward strand.
TGGCGCTCTGCGTTGGGTTACCGTGCTCTACACGGGAACCAGTTGGCCAGGAGGTGCTACCTTTGCCAGCGGAGTGAATTATGGCAACAATAGAGATAGGTCGTGGAATCACCTTATCATTAATGGCAATAACCGTTATCCTGCGTGGAATAACATAACCCTGATCGGCTGGCATGGACCCTATCTTGACAGTGATCGAAGTGATCCCTGGGGACGCCCGTACCTTATCTGTACCAGTGCCTTTAACTCACCAGGGGCTACTTATTATGCATGGATACTGTCAGCCGGACCTAATGGACAGTTCCAGACCGATGATCAAAATACCACCGTACTCAATGGGGACGATATTGGAAAATGGATTTATCACTAGATTTCTTAAAAAGCAGTAGGGGAAAGGGGTTTACCCTAGTTGAGATGATAGTGGTCATTGCCATACTTGCAGTACTTGCCGGGATTGCAGCTCCTGTCATCTTAACCAGCTTAGAAAAGGTTGAAAAGGAATCGACCTGGGAGGAAATGGAAAACATATATAAAGTAATCACCGGTGACCCCGACCAGGGGAGCTACGGATATCTGGGGGATATGGGGATATTTCCTGGGACACTGCGAGATCTCAATTATTTAGGGAGACCTCCCTATACCATGAAAAGTAATGGTATTGGGATGGGTTGGAATGGCCCTTACCTTTTGAGGGGCAAAACCCTTGAAGACTACCTCTATGATAGCTGGGGGAGCACCTATCGTTATAGCTATTCGTATAGTGATCCGGGAGGTGGGAGGAAGGGAGAGATAGTGATTTTAAGTAATGGTCCCGATAAAAGACAAGCCACCAGTGATGATATTGAAATAAGGAGACCGGTTACCACGCACCAGCATATCCGGATCACTGTGTATATCTGGAAAGCTGATGGTTGGACAGTACCCGATGATTATAAAGGGATTGTCTTCTATTCGGATGCTGGTCAGGAAGCGAGCAAGGATTTTTCAAAGGCGAGCCCGGTAGTGGAAATGCTGCACCGAGGTGCACACGCACTTTATACCGTAGCCTCTGAAGGGGGTGAAGGGTGGAAGAATTTTTTTGTGGGTGAGGGTACCACTACCGTGGACGTCTATGTAAAGGAATAAAAGAATGTTTCGCACTGCGACAACTACCATTGGGATAGTGCTCTCGGCGGGTGGGATAAAGATCGTGGAATTAGATACCACCGCCAGACCATTTAAGGTGATAGATTATGTGAATGAGTCCTACCACCTGGAAGGTGAAAATGTCCTCGCTTCTCAACTTCGTAGCATTATTACGGAAAAACGCTACACCGGTAGAAAGGTAAATATTGCCCTCCCGGATTTTCCTGATTCCACCTTCCTCCATAAGGTGATTACTCTTCCCCGGATGTCGAAAAAGGAAATGCGCATCGTGCTGCAGCGGGAGGCTAAAAAAGAAGCGTTAAGCTCGTCAGAAATAGTGCATGATGGTGTGCTCTTAAAAACGGTGGAAGAAAAAGGCGTCCAAAAAAATAGGGTTCTCATGGTGATTGCTCCGAGAAAGGAGATAGACGATAACATTGCATTCTGGAGGGAAGTAGGGGTAGAACCTCAACTGTTCACCACGTTTCCCCTAGCCCTCTTACACAGCCTCTCCATGTGTAACAGCGAGTTACAAAAAGAGATTGTTGCCTTTCTCTATTTAGAACTATTTCGAATCTCTATGATTATTGTTGACCAAGGCACCTTCGAATTTTCAAGAAATTTCATTTTAAACACCACCCCCAAGAGAGATTCAAGCATCTCTTACCTTAGCGAGGGCACTGAAGAGGCTGCGCGTGAGCTACTCGACAGGGAATATATCGATCTGATACTCACCGAGATCAATAGGTCTTTTCTCTACTATAAGCACCAAAATAGAGGGAAGACCGTGGAGAGGATCATGCTGGGTGGTGAGGTAACCTACTTAGAAAATTTGAAGAGCGCATTGAAGGAACGAGTCGAGCAAAAGGTAGATATCTTCTTACCAATCACCACGCTCGATGCCAGCGCTCTGGGGATACGCCAACAAGCTTTTCAAAAGTTACTGCCCTCACTCGCGATAAGTTTAGGCCTCTGCGAGAGAGAAAATAATCAGAATAAGATCAATCTCCTCCCGCAAGAGGTACGAGAACAAAAGCGGCTTCTCCTGAGTAGGGCAATTATGGGAACTGCCTGTGCAGTCTTGTTTCTTTCACTTTTCATAGGGTATGTCTGTTTTTTATGGGGGGTACACACTCAGCAGAAGGTGCTCTTTAAGCAACAAGTGGCGTGGGGTGAGTTAGCCCCGCTGGTTACCAATCTCACCGAGGTGGAAAGAGAGCGGAAGCAAAGCCACGCACAATCACTTGTTTTAAATAGTTTCTTACACTCCGAGACCCTATGGCGTGGTCTCTTTAAAAGCTTAAGTATACTGGTGCCCGATGAAATGCTCTTTCATCGCTTAGAAGCAAAGAAAAAAGAGGGAGGGTATCAGATAGAAATTCAGGGTGAGGTAGTAGCAGATAGTGCTGCGTCAGCGCAAGTGCTCTTTAACCAATTTTACCATGCGATGGAACAGTCTCCCTTTTTTAAAAATAGTAATAACCCTACCATTCGATTGAGCCCCTACGTTGAAACGATAGGAACTAATCCTGACCCCGGTAGTATTAACCTAAAGTGGAACAAGAAAGACACCGGGCGCGTGATAGCACAGAGTGTAAGCAAGCTCGATTTCGAGATACGCACTGAGTATAGAGGAAAATGACGATCATGGCCAAGATGGTACTACCACCACTACTGTTATTCTATAAACAAGTATCACCTTCTTTGAAATACACCCTCTCTGTGCTTATATGTGTGCTCGTGGGTGGAGGAATCTTTCTTCCCCTCTATCTCTCAAAGATTAATCAGTTAAAAACCCTGCAGTCAGAGATCAAAGAGGTAGAAGAAACTATCTTA
>CAYYOQ010000115.1:0-7156 GCA_964473235.1 uncultured Thermodesulfobacteriota bacterium
ATTCTCGATTTCCACCGCTCTATCCGCCTCACTTTTATCTGCAATAGCTTGCATGCCTGGTAGCGGGCTATCCCTTTTGCCTTTACATAGGCAATGACCGCCACAATCTCTTCCCGTACTTCTATTGGTAATCGCCCTCTGGGAAATGGCCCGCTTATTCCAAGTTCACTTTTTTTTTCAATGCGGTGAACATCACCGTCATTTCCCCTAGGGCCTCCTCCTTCCGTGCCAATTCACTTTCCAACTGCTCATAATCTTTGACGGAAACGGTCGTCACTTTCTTCCTGCCTGGCTTACTCTGCTTCAATCCTTCCAGGGATGCTTCCTTTACTATCTTTCGTATATTGTGCAGATCAGATGAATATAACCCATACTTACGTAGTATCTCTCCAATCTTTGCCCCTGGCTGTTCACACTCCCTATAAATCTGCCACTTCTCCTCTGCGCTGAGCTTCCTCTTCTGCTTCCTCCCATTATTCTGATTCATACACCCTCCAAGGTTATGAAAGCGGGGTTATTTCTGCTTCTCTGCATCTATAACCTTGTAGTTTATTACATTCCCTCTTTTCCGTCATCAATTAAAAATCGCGGGGATAATCTTTTAGACTCCAAAGCCATACATAACAATGAGCAACTTCATCTTCTATTACTTCCGGAGATTTTAGATTTCGCAAAATGTAAGTGTACGTTTCTCCGTCTGGAAACGTGTACTTGTATTGAAAGCCTAGTCCACCTTTTTCAACGAGGGCTTTGCGTAACCGCCTTATTCGCTGGATTAGTCGTTCAAAATCTGGAAGTTTCATCTTGATGCAGCAATGACGTTAAATCAGATTGTGGTATTAAAAGAGTAGGGTCTTATATTTTGATATTTTCTCATTTTATCAGTCTGGCATTATTGAAGGGTGCATCTTCAACGTTTATGTTTTATTATAAGCTTTAAGGAATTCATCTTTCGAGATACCTGCTTGAGTACAAATAGTCCTGAGGGTAGAAGCCTTTATCTTCGGATGATTGGGCATGGTTAAAGGGGTTTTACTCCCATCAGGGTTCTCTCGTAACATAGAAATGTGCTCTCTTTCCCTTACAATCTGAAAACCCAAGAACCCTAGTGCCTTAATCACTTTCTGTTTAGGTACATCAACAGGAAACTTTGCCATCAGATTTATATCCCCGTTTCGGCAACAAATGCCTCTAGTACTGGAGGATCCATATCGAGCACTGTTTCTCCAAAACTCTCAATATGGAACCGGATAGCAGATTTCACATCTAAAAGAGCTTCCTCATAGGTATCCCCCTGACCAACCACAACGCCCTTAAGTCCCAAAGGATACGCTACGTAACCATCAGGGTGCTTCTCTACGATAATCTTTAATTGTTTCATGAAATTCCCTCCTGAATCATAGCTTTTCGTTGATAATAACCATAAGAGACTTTCCAATTCCCCAATTGATTCCTGAACGTTTTTTTCTTTCTGCTGAAAATAAAAGGTAGTTATAAATATTTTTTGTATATCAAAAGTATCATAACTTGCTTATTTGTCAATTATTTTGTAATTCAGAACAAGGCATAAAATGGAATATGGGTGCTTGACTTTAATGGATTGATTTCAACCGATTACTCCAATAGAATTCTCCATTGACATCAAATAGCTTAAAAACTTATATTACGCTTTAGTGAATAGCTTTTAAATAGATATCCCGTGAGGATTAAACCAAAGAACTATTATACATGTTAGAAAATGAGTAAGTCTCCACATCTGCGAGCAATGGTAGAAGAACAATTCATGCAATCAAAAACCGGACGGTTGGAGGACTGCGAGGATGCACTCTTCACCAATGATCATTTCATAGCCGTAATTGATGGAGCAACTTCCAAAACAACAAGAACCTGGAATGGCAAAACTGGTGGACAGGCAGCCGGTGAACTCATAAGCCAGGTCTTAAGTGAAATGCCACCAGCATCCACTGCCCGCCAAGCGGCTGATGCAATGACCTCGAAAGTGTCTGACTTCTACACACAATGCAATGTACTCGAGGTGGTGAAGCAAGACCCCCGCCAGCGCATCACTGCCTCTCTGGCAGTGATCAATCTTTACCGACAAGAAGTCTGGCTCATCGGTGACTGTCAATGTCTGATGGGCAACCGATTGCTTTTTCACCCCAAGAAGGTGGATGAGGTGTTAGCACTGGTGAGAGCACTGGTACTTGAACTGGAGATCCTCAAAGGGGCGACTACGGAGCAACTCTGCCACAACGATTGTGGAAGGACATTCATCACACCCCTGCTGGAAGCACAAACCTTATTTCAAAATAATCCCGCTGCGGGAGACTTCTGGTACCCCGCCATTGATGGTTTTACCATCCCCGATGAAGGGATCATCATTCACCCTATCCCGGATGAAGTTACTACCATCGTACTTGCCTCAGATGGCTACCTGGTGCTACAAGAAACACGTGAGGAGTCAGAGCAAATGCTACAGGAGATCCTCCTGAGAGACCCCCTCCTGCGTGGAGCATACAAGTCTACTAAAGGGAAAATGAAGGGAAATGTTTCTCACGATGACAGGACATTTATAAAGGTGCGGCTGGTGAGGTAGCGACCGATCTCACCTCACCCGTGAGGGAAAACCTTAGTGGAGTGATTCAATCACCTTCTGCACGGCTGATCGTGCCTCTTCCACCTGTGCTTTCTTCTTCTTCAGCCATTCTCTACGGCGCTGGAGTGTTTTTTGAAATGTTTTCATCGCCCTCTTCACTGTCTCAGGGGAAGGGCCTCCCCTCGTTTTCCTCTCCTTTAACGCACCTGAGGGAAGCTGGCACTTTTCTACATCCCGCCCCTTAATGTCTATCTTAATTTTCATTTCCTTCAATGCCTGGTGAAGTGAGCTAAGGGTAATCTTCTCATGACCTGCCTTTTCGGCATAGCTCACCGCCTTCTCTACCACCACCTTTGCCTCTCTAAACGGCAGTCGGTGGGTGCTCACCAACCACTCCACCACATCAGGAGCCGTGATAAACCCTCTCTCACACCTTCGGAGTGCCGTCTCCTTATTAAAGCTGAGCGAAATAATAATTTCTTTCATCATCGGTAAAGAAGGTTTGCACTCATCGATAATATCCATTACTGGATACTTGCTCCATTGAGAATCTCTATTGTACCCCGCAAACAGTGATCTTCCCAGCGAGAGAAGCGATACCACCATCCCATGGATATAGGCGGTCTTTCCCTTCACCACCTCCAAGGGGTCAGGGTTTCTCTTCTGAGGCATCAGTGAGCTCCCCGTGCAATACGCCTCATCCAACCGCACCATGCCGAACTCCGGGGTACTCAGTATCAGCAGGGTCTGAGCTAATGCACTCAGGTGATTCATCATTACCGAGAGCTGATACCCTATTTCAACCTCTGGCTCCCACCGATTCTGCAGGGGATCGAGAGAGCTCTCATGAACTCCCTCAAATCCCAATAACTGTGCGGTCAGCTCACGGTTGAGCGGAAGGGAGGTTCCATAGCCTGCAGCACCCCCTAGAGGATTACTATTGAACATGGAACACCAGTTGCTTAATCTCTCCACATCCCTTTCCAGAGACACCGCATAGGAAAAAAGCAGATGCCCCCAGGAACTGATCATGGCTGGCTGATAGTGAGTGTATCCCGGCATCACCGTGCTGACATGTTCCTGGGCAACCTCCACTAAGGCATCTATCAGATGGAGCAACAGGGTACTACACTCCAGCGCCTCATCCCTGAGATAGAGCCTCATATCCACCGCTACCTGATCATTCCTGCTCCGGCCGGTGTGAAGTTTTCCTGCGGTCTCCATCCCATAGTGCTCAATCAGATAGCCCTCAATCGCGCTGTGGACATCTTCCCTCGCGGGATCTAGGATAAATTCCCCCTTAAGGTACAAGGTTTCCACTTCATCCAACCCCTTGAGCATGGTGCGTACCTCACTTCTGGTAATCAGCTCTTGCTTCCACAGCATAATCACGTGTGCTTTGCTCCCCCACACATCATAGGGAATCAACCGTTCATCATAGGGTTTGGTGGATTTCACATCTCGGCCGGTGGTGAACTCCAGCACCCCTTTTGCCGGTTCTTTTTCCAATCGTGATCCCCACAATCTCTCAAGTTTCATAGCCTCCTCCCAAATAGAATCTACACTCTCTACGCAAAGTTTAGCTGATAATAACAAAAGTAGTATGGGTGAGCAAGTTTTTTTATCCTTGTCTTCCCCCACTCTGGCCCGCCACCAGAAAACTCTCTGAGATCAAAAAGGTATTCATTTAAAACCCTTGAGTATCTACCCTGGGGCTTTCTCAACTATCCTCCCCATGGCTCGAAGAGAAAGATTTTTCAGTTTCAGTTTGACATCTCATCATATTCACGTTACTTTTATAGTGAAAAATAATTTTTAAAGCTAGTATCAAAAGCCTCTCACTCGTTATAGCTGTGTGTCACCATTAAAAAGATGACGTAAAAAAAGGAGTTGTAACGTGCTAACTATTAGAGCGTGTACAAAGATTACCTTGTGTGCTACCGCACTCTTCCTTACCTCTCTCTCTCTCGCATCCTCCGGGTGGTCTGGCACGTCTATGGCTGCCCAGGTGGGTGATCCCTTTCCGCCTTTTACGCTCCCCAGTAACCTCACCCGGGAGGAACTGAAAGAACTCAAGCTCCCCCCAGGAGAGTCAGTCTCGCTCAAAGATTTCACCTCAGAACTGATCCTCATTGAATTACTTAACGTCTACTGCCATACCTGTCAGCTTCAGGTAACCACCTTTAACCAGCTATGGGACGCTGTCCAGGCAAATAAGCAGCTCAAATCCAAAGTCTCTTTCCTTGGTATCACTGTTGGCAATAGTGCAAAAGAGATAGAGAAGTTTAGAAAAAGTTTTAATGTGAACTACCCACTGCTCGCTGATCCCTCCAAAGTGGTATTTGATTCTTTGGGCAATATGAAAGGAACCCCCCAAACCTACCTGGTGGGTAAAGATCCTTCTGGAACGTGGTTTATCCTCTATGCTCACCGGGGGGCGGCCACCTCACATGAAATGTATTTGAATAAGATCAAAGAATTTTTTAAAGCAGACCTCGAGGGTGTAGAACCCGGCTATAAAGTCCCCAAAAGTTTTCTCACCACCCTCAAGACACGCTACCCCAACGAATCCTTTGACCAGAAGAGGATACTTATCTATTTTCCTTCTTCCAGCACCTTTTCCCTTGAGCATGACCTAAGGAATACTGATACCCAGTTAAAAGTATTGCTGTCTCTTGCCAATGAAGAGAGACTGGCAATCGTCCTCATAGGTTTCCTTCAGCAGATACTCCCACTTCAGGAACTTGAAATGCTCCAAAAAACTCCCCACCTCTTTCTGATTGAAGACGGCATGGGGATACTCTCCAGTCAGTTCAAGGTTTCAGCACACCCGCTCGTGTGCCTGATTAATGATTCAGGGAGAATGGTCTTCCGGTCTGACTCATTAACTCGCGCGAGAGCTGAAGAGCTCATGAAAGGAACGGTAGCACAGCTCAACCCCAACCTCACCGAAAAAGAACTTTTAGAACTGATGCTCAAGTCAATGAAAGAACTCAAGAGTCAAATCGAGCGCGTTGAGAAAAAGGAGCTGGAAAATGGTGAAACTATTTACCTGGGGTTTACCACTGAAGAGACAGATGAGGCACTGCTTTTTGGAAGGGTAGTGAGCAAATATAGTATCTGTGATGTGTGCCATGATATTCATTACTACTACATTCTCGATCAGAACGGATATATCGTTTCTTTCACCCCTCTCTCCATTACTAAGTATGGCAACGTCCCCTGGGATCCTAATGACATCGAAAAGATGAAATCGAGAATAGTAGGTAAAGATGCCTTCAAAAACCTCTCTTTTGACCCCTCAGTTGATGCAGTCACGCAGGCAACTATGAGTTCATACCTTGTGTTTGAAGGACTAAAAGAAACCAAGACTGCACTCAATAACTTTAAAGACAACGGTTTCCGGAAGGGATATTGGAGAGGACTATGCCTAGGAAATCTCTGTGAGATAAAGAAGTCCCTCACCCTTATCAAAAAGAGAGGGATAACTGAGCGCTTTACCTTAGAGGACCAAACCTCACTCGATGTGGTAAAATTGAAAACCTACCTCCCCTCCCTCAAACTATTCCCCTGCCCCCTTGAAGGGAAATACCTCCTCATCGGAGAAATCCCTATCTGTTCCTTCCACGGTATGAATTTGGAGCCCTGCCCTGAAGAAAGTACGCCACCGGCACAAAAAAGTGGAGAGTAAGCGATGACTCACGTCAGAATAGGCATTATCGGGGGTACCGGACTCTATGAGATGGCGGCACTTAAAAAAACAGAGAAGGTTGCACTGCACACACCATTCGGAGACCCTTCCGACCATTACCTGATAGGTGAGTTGGACGGTATAAAAGTTGCGTTTCTCCCCAGACACGGCATTGGCCACAGGATACTGCCCCATGAGCTCAATTTCAGGGCCAATATCTATGGTTTTAAAAAGCTGGGGGTGGAATGGATCATCTCAGTCAGTGCGGTGGGAAGTATGAGAGAGGAACTACCACCTCTCCAGATGGTGCTCCCCGATCAGTTTTTAGACAGGACGAAAAAGAGGATAGACACCTTTTTCGGAGGGGGAATCGTAGCCCATGTGAGCTTTTCAGACCCCATCTGCCCACAACTGCGGAATACACTCCATAAGAAAATAAGAGCGCTAGGATTTCCCCACCACGATGGAGGAACCTACCTGTGTATAGAGGGTCCCCAGTTTTCAACCAGGGCTGAATCTCACCTCTATCGCAGTTGGAAGGTTGATGTCATCGGAATGACTAATCTCCAGGAAGCAAAGCTGGCACGAGAAGCAGAGATGTGCTACGCAACTATCGCCCTGGTCACAGACTATGACTGCTGGAAAGAAGGTGAAGATACCCTGAGCATTGAAATGATCATTGACAACCTTAAGAAGAACACGGAAAATGTAAAAAAGGTACTACGAGGAGCCATTCCCGAAATTATCCGCATGGAGAGAAACTGTCCGTGCGGCAGTGCATTAAAAAATGCCATCATCACTCAGGAAGACATGCTCCCTGCAGGAATCAAAGAAGACCTAGAGATCATTATTGGAAAGTACCTTAAAGG
>CAYYOQ010000116.1:0-7152 GCA_964473235.1 uncultured Thermodesulfobacteriota bacterium
AAGTCCCCTGGTGATTGGGCTAGGCACCCACGAGTGGTTCATTGCCTCTGATATCCCTGCCTTCTTACCTTACACCAGAGAGGTCATTTTTCTCAATGATGGGGAAATAGCGGTGTTGAGCGATAAAGGTGTGAAACTCACTGATCTCTCAGGTGAGAAGATATCTAAGGAAGTTAAGACCATTGACTGGAGCCCCGCTATGGCAGAAAAGGGCGGGTTTAAACATTTCATGCAGAAGGAGATTTTTGAACAGCCTAGAGCAATTATCGATACCTTTAGAGGAAGGATTATGGAGGAGAAGGGAGGTGTGTTTCTGGAAGACTTTAACCTTGCCTCCAAGGATCTCAAGCAGATTAAGAAAATTTTTATTGTTGCCTGTGGTACCTCCTACCATGCTTCGGTAGTGGGTAAATTTATGATTGAAGATCTCTGCCGGATCCCGGTTGAGGTAGATCTGGGTTCTGAATTCAGGTATCGAAATCCCCTCCTCGGCAGAGATACCCTGCTTCTGCTCATAAGCCAATCGGGAGAGACCGCTGATACCTTAGCAGCCCTCCGAGAAGGGAAAAAGCAAAAGGCGCGAATCATCTCTATCTGCAATGTGGTGGGAAGTAGCATGGTGAGAGAGTCCCATGGAGTAATCTACACCCATGCAGGTCCCGAGATTGGAGTAGCCTCAACCAAAGCTTTTACTACCCAGCTCATAGTCCTCTATCTTATGGCTCTCTACCTAGGAAAGCTCACTAGGAGGCTATCCACAGCACAAGAAAAAGCCATGATCGAAGAGTTAGTAAAAATCCCCCGCCAAGTAGAAAAGATACTGGAAGGTGACTCTCTCATAAGGGCTATCGCTCATCAATACATGAACTGCCGTGATTTTCTCTACCTGGGGAGGGGAATCAATTACCCCATTGCACTCGAAGGGGCCCTTAAATTAAAGGAAATTTCATATATCCATGCCGAGGGATACCCCGCAGGTGAAATGAAACACGGGCCCATTGCACTCATTGACGAACAGATGCCAGCGGTAGTACTGTTATCCAAAGGGGTTACCTTTGATAAAATCATGAGCAATGTGGAGGAAGTCAAGTCTCGAGGGGGTAAGATTATCGCGGTGACACCCAAAATCAGTAAAGAAATTCAATCCAAGGCCGATACCATTATAAAAATACCTGAGAATAACAATTATCTGATGCCTCTTCTTTTCACTGTTCCCTTGCAACTGCTCGCCTATCACATTGCAGAGTTGAAAGGAACGGATGTCGACCAGCCTAGGAATCTGGCAAAAAGCGTAACGGTAGAGTGAACAGAAAAGAGGTAACAAGGAATATGAGAAAATTATTTGGTACTGATGGTATAAGAGGAGTTGCCAATGTCTACCCCATGACTACTGAAATCGCTATGCAACTTGGAAGAGCGGTTGCCCACATGTTTAAAAATAAAGACGCAAGACATAGAATCCTGGTGGGCAAGGATACCCGGCTCTCAGGATACATGTTGGAGACGGCACTGGTGTCAGGAATATGTTCCATGGGTGTAGACGTCCTCCTGGTAGGCCCTATCCCCACGCCAGGTATTGCCTTTCTCACCACCGATATGAGGGCAGATGCAGGCATTGTAGTTTCTGCCTCCCATAATCCTTTCCAAGATAATGGAATTAAAATCTTCTGTCGAGATGGATTTAAGCTCCCTGATGAAAAAGAGTTAATGATTGAGGAGCTTATGTTTTCAAAAGAGATAGAATCACTACGACCCACTGACACCGAGATAGGAAAGGCCTTCAGAATCGATGATGCCGCGGGAAGATACATCGTATTCTTAAAAAACACTTTCCCCAATAAACTCACGCTCGATGGATACAAGATTGTGCTTGACTGTGCCCACGGAGCAGCGTACAAAATTGCACCCCTTGTCTTCGAAGAGCTTGGAGCAGAGCTGTGCACCATAGGCGTTGAACCTGATGGGGTTAATATCAATCTGAACTGTGGAACACTCCATCCAGAAGTAATCAGCCGCACCGTGAAAGAAGAAGGTGCTGATATTGGTATTGCCCTCGATGGCGATGCTGATCGGGTCATTTTCGTCGATGAGAAAGGAGCTGAAGTAGATGGTGACCAGATCATGGCCATCTGTGCCCTGGACATGGTAAAGGAAAACCGCCTCAGGAAAAATACGGTAGTTGCTACGGTAATGAGCAATATAGGACTTGAAATTGCTCTCAAGAAAGAAGGAATTAAGGTGATAAGAACAGCGGTAGGAGACAGGTATATATTGGAAGAAATGTTGAAGCATGGGTACAATTTCGGCGGTGAACAATCAGGACATATCATATTTTTTGACCTCAATACCACAGGCGATGGGATCCTCTCTGCGCTCCAGGTGCTTGCTGCCATGAGAAAGACCAACAAGAGGCTCTCTGAATTAAGTTCCATAGTGCAAAAGTTTCCCCAAGTAATCGAAAATGTGGAGATAAAACACAAAAAAGATCTCAATTCCATACCGGAGATTACACAGGCGATTGCTACCGCAGAAAAGACGCTCTCCGGAAGAGGGAGGATATTGGTCCGCTATTCCGGCACCCAAACCCTTTGCCGCGTTATGGTTGAAGGAGATGATGAGAGCGAAATCATAGCAATAGCCCATAATCTAGCACAAATAATTGGAGAAAAACTCAATTAGTAAAGAGAAAATCAAATAGGTGAGACAGATTTTAAAGTTAAAGAGCTTCGTTTTCAATTAAAATGAGGCTCTTTTCTGTATAATTATAATTGTTTTCAAAAGAAGAATATGGTAAATATCGTTTCTCGCTTAGATACAAAATTCTTTTAATAGGAAGCGCCGATGAATCCCCTGGCAAAAGAACTGAACGATCAAGTGATACAAGAGAACAATGCACTTTATGAAATGCTCTCCAAACGAGGTAAAGCACTCTTTTTCCCCAAAGGTATCTTAAGCCAGAGTGCTGAGGCAAAAGTCAAAGCTACAAAATTTAACGCCACCATAGGAATAGCCACAGAACATGGCGACGCCATGTACCTTCCCTGTATCAAGAAATATATTGAGGCTATCAAACCCAATGATGCCTTCACCTATGCCCCTGCCCCAGGAAAACCAGAGCTGAGGAAGAAGTGGCAGGAAAAACTGCTCAACGATAATCCCTCTCTTAGAGGAAAAAGCTTCAGCCTGCCTATAGTAACCAACGCTATCACCCACGGTCTGAGCCTCGTAGGCGATTTATTCGTTGATGAAGGAGATGTAATCATCCTTCCTGATAAACTCTGGGGAAACTACCGCCTTATTTTCAGTGTGAGGTTAGGAGCGGTACTTAAAACTTTTCCTCTCTATAATGAGAGCAATGGATTTAATACTGATGGATTAAAGAAAATGATAGATGAGACTGGCAGAGAGAAGTCAAAAATGCTACTCCTCCTCAACTTCCCTAATAACCCCACCGGCTACTCCATCACCCCCCAGGACGCAGGAGAAATTACCGGAATCTTACAAGAGTTCTCCTCCAAGGGGTTACATTTGATTGTTGTTAATGACGATGCCTATTTTGGGCTCTTCTACGAAGATGAAGTGTTGAAAGAATCTTTATTTGCCCACATTGCCAATCTTGACAAAGGGATTCTCGCTATTAAACTTGATGGCGCTACCAAGGAACAGTATGTGTGGGGATTCCGCGTGGGTTTTATCACCTACGGAGTAGGTGGAGAAGGAAACAAAGAGATTATCTATAACGCTTTAGAAAAAAAGACTATGGGCGCTATCAGAGGAGGAATATCAAACAGCCCTCACCTCTCACAGACCCTAGTGCTCAAAGCACTGGAGGATCAAGATTTTGCCAAAGAAGCGAATACAAAGTATGGGGTAATGAAGGCAAGGGCGCTTAGAGTAAAAGAGGTACTTACAAACGAAAAGTATAAGGATGTCTGGACTTACTATCCCTTCAACTCCGGCTACTTTATGTGTCTCAGACTCAAATCAGTGAATGCGGAAACATTACGGCAGCACCTTTTGAACCGTTACGGTGTGGGGGTAATTGCGGTTGATGATACCAATATACGTATCGCCTTTTCCTGTATTGAGGTTGAGGAGGTTCAGCAATTATTTGATATTATCTATCAAGGAGCAAAAGATCTTTCATAAATTTTTTAATAAAAAACGAGGTAGCGGAGATGAAAAAGATAAAAGTAGGCATTTTAGGAGCCACCGGAATGGTGGGACAACGATTTATCCAACTGCTCGAAGACCATCCCTGGTTTGAAGTAAGTGAACTCGCGGCATCTGAGAGGAGCGCAGCAAAAACCTATGAGGAGGCAGTGGAAGGACGTTGGAAGCTCGAAACCCCTATTCCTCCTCACGCTGCTGGGATGCAGGTAAAAGAATGTACCCCTACTCTTGACTGCCGCATTGTCTTTTCTGCCCTGGATGCGAGCGTGGCAGGTCCTATTGAGGAAGCGTTTGCCAAAGCGGGGTATGTGGTGAGTAGTAACTCCAAGAATCATCGCATGGATGAAGATGTACCCCTGCTCATCCCTGAGGTCAATGCAGACCATACCGCCATTATCGAACAGCAAAAGAAAAGAGCTAAAGGGATGGGCTATATCGTGACTAACCCCAACTGTTCCACTATTGGCTTAGTGCTTGCGATAGCACCTCTCCACAAAAAGTATGGTCTTAAAAAGATTATGGTTACCACCATGCAGGCACTGAGTGGCGCAGGATATCCTGGTGTCGCATCTCTTGATATTATTGATAATGTCATCCCTTTCATCGGGGGCGAAGAGGGAAAGCTAGAATCAGAACCATTAAAATTACTTGGAGAGATTGAAGGGGGAAAGTTTGTCTTTGCCCCCATTAAAATAAGCGCCTCGTGCAATCGAGTAAATGTAAAAGATGGTCATTTGGAAAGTGTGAGCATCGAAATGGAAAAGAAGCCCTCAAAAGAAGCATTAATAAATACCTTAAAAGAATTCAATCCCCTCAAGGGACTTAACCTTCCTTCTTCCCCACCTCAGCCTATCATAGTGAGGGGGGAAGACAACAGACCCCAACCACGTTATGATCGGGATGTGGGAAAAGGAATGACCTGCGTGGTGGGAAGAATACGAGAGTGCCCTATCCTCGATTATAAATTTTCCATCTTAAGCCACAATACCATTAGAGGCGCAGCAGGGGCTGCAATTTTAAACGCTGAGTACCTTAAGGTAAAGGGGTTACTTTAAAAATAAAAAAATCCCTCAACCTCCTTTTACAGAAAAGGTATGCGTTCATGCAGCATATTATGATCCTGAGTCAGGATAAAGTGTATAGAGAGGTCGTCGTCTCTCTCCTCAAGGATAACGGTTATTTTGCCTATTCGGCTGAGAGTAGTGACGATGCCGTTGATCAAATTTATTCTAAAAAAATAGATTTAATTATTGTGGATATCGCCTCATGGAAAGGAGAAGGAGTAAAGGTTTATAAACAGCTAAAGCAGAAACTGGGTGACACACCTTTTCATACCATTATTCTCACCGAGCGAGAGGTAATGGAAAAGATTACCTTCTCCCTTGCCTTTGATGATTTCGTGATAAAAGAGCAGAATCCTCAAGAAGTGCTTCTGAGAATTAAACAGTTACTCTGGCGTCAGAGTAGACTGGATACCGAGAACATTATTAAGATTGAAGATCTGACTATTGATTTAAACAGCTACGAGGTAATGGTGAAAGGGAAACTAGTCTATCTCACTTACAAAGAGTATGAACTGCTGAAATTTTTAGCGCTCAATCGGGGCAGGGTATACACCAGAGAAACCCTCCTCGATAAGGTGTGGGGATATGATAATTACGTTGGTACCCGTACGGTAGATATCCACATTCAACGATTGAGAACCAAGTTGGGAGGAAAATACAACGAGTTTCTTCAAACCGTAAGAAACGTAGGATACTGCTTTGCAGGAAATAAACCTTGAGAGAGGAGAGCAGCGTTGCATTAAGACACATAGTAGCAGATAGCCCGGCTCTCTTGCCTGTGCATAACTACCCGAAAGCCCTTTTTATCACTCTGTATCCTAATGATATGCACTATGGAGGAGAGCTTTTTAAACTCTGGGGCCATTTCTACCAGTACATTGGGAGCACCACCTAAATAGGCTTCATTAAGAAAACTTTGAGCAAGTCCTGGAAAAACAGCTAAATAAAAGATCCCGTCTTCTACCAGATCCTGAAAAAAATGGGTACCATAGGACACTTCCGGAACATACCCATCTATGCTCTTAGCAACTTCCACAATAACCGCTGAAGCATCAATATCGGCATAACTCACGTTTACCCCTAAGTCAATATTATTGCTTCCCCAGCGTCCTGGCCCGATGAGAATATATCGTTCACCAGCAGCTTCCATGATACCATTAATTCTCCCGATTGCACGGCCAATCTGATATTTTTCATCCCACGATAATTCGTGATACCCATCGGTATCAACATATACAAGATAATGAATATTATCAACAATGGCGGTGTTCACACAGCTATCGGTTTGGAAAATCATATCCTTAAGATCAATATTCTCGGGGAGCGAAACATTTTCTTGATCGCGCACCTCACTCAGTGGCCTGCACTGTAAGAGGTTAATCTTGACCTTGTCATCTCCACCGATATCAGCTACAAATTCAATGTCTACCGGGATGCCATAACCCATCTCCAGCTTGTGCAGAATTTTATCCATGAGTGACGCAAAGGTGGTTTTTTTGATGAGGCTATTGAAGGTAAGGATTCTATTCTTAGCTCTCTTATAGTGCATAAAGCTAATCGGTTCAGTAAGGGTCCCCTCTTCGAGCACTGAAAAAAGATACTGATACACCGGTAAGTCCTCTCCTGACAGCACCGCATCTAACTCCATGCTTTTAAATTGGTTTGATGAGAGATCAACCAGATCAACCGCATGTTGTGAATAGTGCCTAATTTCAGATTCATAAAGCACTGGGCGAATCGTAGGATGACTCAATGCAATCATTCGAGGATAATCGTTTCCTACCCGATCAACCGCACGGGTACCCATACCAAATACGATTCTGAGCAAACCCTGATCGGTATCAATGCGGGGTGACCATGGATGAAAATTCCGGGAAAACCCCACACCTGCAATCATGGGCATCAATTTATTGCC
>CAYYOQ010000117.1:0-3110 GCA_964473235.1 uncultured Thermodesulfobacteriota bacterium
AACGGTAAGCATAGTGAAATCTGAAGGTTTAATTTTTTACTGTGGGCTCTGGATAGATGGTATCTCCTTCCTCTATCCTTCCTCCCTTGATTACCTTGGCAAAAATACCCTCTTTAGGCATGATGCACTTCCCTACCTGTTTAAAGATAGCACAGCCGGTATGGCATTCCTTGCCAATCTGGGTAATCTCCAGTATCACTTCCTTTCCCACCGTCAGCCTAGTCCCAATAGGAAGCGAGAGTAGATCCAGCCCCTCCGTGGTGAGATTCTCAGCAAAATCACCGGGAAGGAGATTCATGCCCATCTCCCGCATCTTATGAATACTCTCTATCGCCAAGAGACTCACCTGTCGATGGGTAGCGCTATCACTGTGTGCATCATCGATCATCCCGAAGTTTTCCTTGAAGAGACCGCTCCCCACGCTTTCCTTTCTAATCCCCTTGCTATCGCTTCTGCAGACGGCGATTACTCTTGTCATAGCTTACTCCCTAGAACTGAATCTCAACTGCCTTATAGGGACATACCGGGATACAGAGCTCACAGGCAATACACTTATCCTTATCAAACGAAACGAGCATCTTTTCCCGATCTAATGCCAAGGCACTGGGGGGACAGATCGGGATACACGCAGTACAATGGGTACACTTCTTCTCATGCCATTTTATATCCTGCGCCAACGGTTGAACTTCTATGCCCAGTCCGGTGAGATAGGCCATTCCCTTATCTACGTCTCCCCTTTTCCCACTCAACTCCACTACCAGCCTTCCCTGTTCCCTGGGAGTAATGGTACCCCTCAGAATATTCACCATTAAATCATAGTCTTTTATAAGATGATAGGCAATGGGCTGATCAATCAGATTAGGCGGGAACGTAAGTACCACTCTCTTCTTTCTCATACGCTATAATCTCCTAAAAGTAGTTTAAGGGTAATGTGCTTATGGGTGTGGTGATTTCTGCAAAGGTCTTTCATGAAGTAATTTAAAGGTAACACCTGCATCAACTGATTGTAACGGTGAAACTGGTTCCGTCAGTAAAAATCTACCTTTGAGTATCCACTCTTTTAAAGTAGAGGCGATTACCTTTGCTTTTGCATAACTGGAGAAACCACCGGTAGGCACCCTCTTCCCATCAACGGTAATACTCCCGCTCTTAAGCTGCTTATAATTTACCTCACCCAGACTTCCTGCGTGAACCTGCGGATAAGACTGACTGTAGTCTACCACCTGAGTCCAAATCTCTTCGTCCTTGACGGCAGTATAGTTCAAAATCTCTTCATTTAAGATAGGTATGGGTATACCAATGCCCACGGTGAGTGTTACTCCATATCCGGTAAAACTCGCGCCTTTCAGCCACTCAGGGCTCATCTGTTTAAGATCACCCATCACCGCGAGAGTCCCCGCAGGTGATTTAGGAACACCATTTTCACCCCTTTTTACTCCGGGATTATGTTGAGTGCCATTCCAGACCACATACCCTATCCCACCACCCAGAAAAATCCTGGTACCAATGCCAATAGTCTTATAGTAGGGATCATTGAGCAGGGGTGAGAGCTGACCTGCACTGGAATAGGTGGCATTCGCCAATCGCGGTTGAAGCACTCCCATATAGGTATAGATCACCTTATCAGAGAGATTCACCGCTACATTATAATTTTGATAGCAGTTGCGGGGATTAAAAAGTAGTGCTTCATTCAAATCTCTTATGTTGATCCAGGTTTCAAGTTCCTTACGGGGATAGCAGTCCGTTCCATACGCGGTGCTGACCAGTTTAATATCTTTACCGCTCACTAGTTCCTCGATCACGTGCCCGCCTCCGTATCTGAACTCTCCAGGAAATACACTGTTGCGAGGATCGCCATCAGGGAGGGCAGTTGCTCCCAGGAAGAGGTCTACCGCAGCAAAACCCGTATAGGCAGGTACACCATTGAGATAGGCGATACCACCTCCAATTTTGATGCGGGGTTTGGAGTGACCGAGATTAAAATAGGAACCGGAAGAGCACATTGGTCCAAAGGTACCGGTAGTTACCACATCTACTTCCTGTGATGCCTTCTTGACTCCCTTTTTCTCTACCAGCTCAATCACTTCCTCAGCAGTCACCACTACGGCTTTACCCTGCTTGATACGTTCATTGATTTCCTTTATGGTCTTTGCCATCCGATACCTCTTCTCTTATATACTGTTTTTTCTTTTAGAAGCTACACCCCTGATTTATTATTGAAAGAGCTCTGTCGATAGATAACGTTCTCCGGTATCAGGTATTACCACGACAATCATCTTATTTTTATTCTCTGCCCTCTTGGCAACCTCAAGCGCAGCCCAGGTGGCAGCACCTGAAGAAATGCCAGCTACGATCCCTTCCTCTTTGGCCAATCGTTTGGCGGTATGCTTCGCATCATCATAGGTTACTTTTACAATTTCATCAATAAGATCCATCCTCAATACCCCGGGAACAAACCCAGCCCCTATTCCTTGAATCTTATGGGGACCTGGGGTGCCCCCTGATAACACTGGGGAATCAGCTGGTTCTACTGCAATTGCTTTGAAGCCTGGTTTCTTTTTCTTGATGACCTCAGTAACCCCTGTAATAGTTCCTCCTGTTCCCACCCCCGCAACCAGAATATCAACCTTACCATCAGTGTCTCTCCAAATTTCTGCGGCGGTAGTCTTTCGGTGTATTTCGGGATTAGCAGGGTTCTCAAATTGTTGAAGTAGCAGATAGTGCGGGTTTTCAGCAGCCAACTCTTCTGCCTTCTTCACCGCACCTGACATCCCCTTTGGCCCTGGAGTGAGCGTTAATTCCGCACCCAGTGAGGCGAGGAGTTGTCTTCTCTCCAGACTCATAGTTTCAGGCATGGTGAGCAGCAACTTATACCCTTTGGCTGCACATACAAAGGCTAAGGCTATTCCAGTATTACCGCTGGTTGGTTCAATAATGACCGTGTTTTCCTTAATCAACCCCTTCTTCTCGGCTGCCTCGATCATGTTGAGACCGATACGGTCCTTTACACTGGAACAGGGGTTAAAGGATTCCAGTTTTGCGATGACCTCGGCTTTTAGTCCCCTGGTCAGTTTATTCAGCCTCACCAAGGGAGTATTACCTATTAACTC
>CAYYOQ010000117.1:3210-7138 GCA_964473235.1 uncultured Thermodesulfobacteriota bacterium
AAGCTTATTTAACTCATTACTCATTATCTATTACTTGCAACTCGCAACCCGAAACATTTTCCTTTTCATATGCTATAGTCAAAGTGATGTTTTACTTCCTTCTTAATCCCCAGGTTTTTTGCTTTCTCACAAAGGTCACTAATAGTAATAGAATCAAATAATTGAGTAATTTTTTCTCCCGCTTCCTTCCATATCAATCGAGTAACGCACTGCTCTGCCCTGCTACATCCCTTTTTGTGCTTACCATCACTCTCAACGCAGAAGACAGGGTCCGTAGGCTCCCTCACTGCCTTAATGATGTCTCCCACCGTAATTTTATGTGGATGCTTCGTTAAAATATAGCCGCCCCCTGGTCCCCTTACACTTTTTATAATATTGGCCTTTTTAAGCTGGTGGAATATCTGCTCAAGGTAACGGGGTGAAATATCCTGCCGCCGAGAAACATCCTTCACCTGCACCGGCATGCCAGCAGAGTGGTAGGCAATATCAAAAATAGCACGTGTTCCATATCTACTTTTTGTAGTAAGACGCATAGCTGAAGGTCCTTTTTTATAAGATTCCTTTAAAAATGCGTTAATGGTAATAAAATCTTTTATCTCTACCACCGCACCTTTAAGCTCACCCCTCAAGGTAGAGATAATTAATCTATAATTTTAATTTAGTATAAAAATATTATATTTTACCAATTATGTCAAGTATATTTACTATTACTAGGGAAAAAATTATTATGTAACACTTTCACTTATACCATCATCTCTTTCTCAAAATCTCTTTAAACACCTTGACTTATAAAACTAGTATGATATTTCAATACTAATGGGTGAAAAAATTTTTTATATTTTAGGATCTCTCCATGAAATATGAGCATCAAACCAAAGCACACCTCATAGATGAACTGAAGAAACTTCAGCGGCGGATTGCGAGGCTGGAAAAGTTAAGTGCCACCCAGAAGCGTGTAGAATATACACTGAAACACCGCATGCAGGCCGAAGAAGCATTACAAAAGCGCACCTATGATCTCAATGAACGTGTTAAAGAACTGAGCTGTCTCTATGCCCTCTCTAAACTGGTTGAAAAATCTGGTGTCGGACTAGAAGAAATATTCCAAAAAACCATAGAGCTTATTCCCCCTGCCTATCAATATTCTGAAATCACCTGTGCACGAATAGTGCGTGAAGGGCAAATCTATACCACACCCAATTTTAGCGAATCTCCCTGGAAGCAATCGAGCAGCATTTATGCTCAGGGTAAGCGAGTAGGTATTTTAGAAATCTTTTACCTTGAAGAAAAACCAGTCGCAGATGAGGGGCCCTTCCTTAAAGAAGAGCGATATCTCATCAACGCCATTGCAGAGAGGGTTGGCCGTATCATCGAACGTCTGCACACGGAAGAAGCACTAAGGAGCTCCCGTGATCAGCTAGAGCTAAAAGTTCAGGAGCGAACCCGCGAGCTTAATAAACTCAATGAACAATCTCGGCAGGAAATAGAAGAGCGAAAAAATATAGAAAAGAAATTTAAGCTTAACCAGTCTCGTCTGGAGGCACTGCTCAAGCTGAGCACGATGGGAGCCGCATCACTAAATGAAATTGCGGTCTTTGTGCTTGAGGAAGGGGTGAAACTGACACAAAGTAAGATTGGTTTCCTTGGCTTTATGGAAAAGGATGAGCAGAGTATGACCTTGTACGCCTGGTCAAAGTCAGTAATGAAAGCATGTGCGATCATTGACAAGCCAATTCACTACCCCCTAGAGAGGGCAGGTCTCTGGGGAGAAGCAGTTCGGCAAAAAATGCCGCTACTAGTAAATGATTATTCATCCCCCCATCCCTCCAAAAAAGGCTATCCAGAAGGTCACGTACCCTTGTCACAGCTTTTGATCTTGCCAGCACTCGCAAAAGATAAGGTAGTTTCTGTGCTCGCGGTGGGAAACAAAGGAGAGGACTATGACGAATCAGATCTCAACCAATTGAGACTCCTCACCGATAGCATGTGGAAGATTCTAGAGCAGGCGGAGGCTGAACAATCCTTGCGAGAGCGTAACGCAGAATTGCTTGTGCTCAACACCTTAATTCATAAAGTGAGTACCAGTCTTATGCTCGATCAGGTGGTGCAATCTGCGCTCGATGAAATCGTCGCACTCATTGTACCCGATATAGCCCTTTTCTTCATGCGCGAGGGAAAGCAATTAATCCTTCATGGTTCATATCCTGCATCCTCTACCTCACCCTATAGAGAAACGCCGGTACACAGGGTGGGAGAGTGCCTCTGTGGACTCGCGGTAAGCAGCGGAGAACCGCTCTTCTCCGGCGACATTCACCGCGATCAACGGTGCACCTGGGAAGAATGTAAAAAGGCAGGCATACAATCATTTACCGCGCTACCTCTCTCAATTGGTGATGAAGTCATTGGGGTACTGGGACTGGGATCATACACCCCTCGTGAATTTGAGCAACGAGCCGATTTTCTGAAGGTGCTTGCGGGCGAGATCACTATTGGACTACAAAATGCTATACTCTATCGACAGATTCAGCTCCACACCGCCACACTGGAACAGGAAATAGCAGAACGTAAGCACGCACAAGAGGCGCTTCTAAAATCGGAGGAACAGCTCGAATCTCTCTCTTCTCAGCTCTTCACCTTTCAGGAAAAAGAACGACAACGCGTGGCGCAGGAATTACATGACACTGTGGGCCAAACCTTGACCGCTTTAAAATACAGGATAGAAAATATTCTTAATCAGATGAGCAGAGGAGAGATGAAAGACTACCACCCACAACTTGAGGTACTCATTCCTAAAATACAAGATGCTATTGAAGAAGTAGACAAAATCGGTAAGGGTTTGAGGCCTTCCATCCTCGATGATCTGGGTATCATAGCTACCCTCTCCTGGTTTTGCAGGGAATTCGAGACAGTGTATTCAGACATTCACATTGAAAAAGAAATCTCTCTGCAAGAAGAAGAAGTACCTGAAGCACTTAAGGTAGTTATGTATCGTATCCTACAGGAAGTCCTCAACAACATCGCCAAGCACAGCGGTGCAAATCATGTAACAATTTCTCTTAAAAAAATAAATCACACTCTAGAGATGGCTATTCAGGATAATGGCAGTGGGTTTGATGTGGAACAAGCTCTCGCTCAGGAACGTGAAAAGGGTGGCTTAGGACTCATCAGTATGATCAAAAGAGCTGAATTATCTGGCGGGACTCTGGTCATTACCTTTCAAAAAAAGGGAGGCACCCTTATAAAAGCAGAATGGCCCTGCGTAACTCACTTACCTGCTCACTAGTCCTTTTTCGATCGCAAATGCAGTCAGCGCTGAAATATTGTGCAGGTCTAACTTCTCCATAAGATTAGACCTGTGTTTGATCACGGTCTTTACACTAATACACAAAGAGTCAGCAATTTCTTTACTTTTATATCCCTCAGCAATCAGTTTCAAGATTTCACGCTCCCTCTGGGTAAGTGTATCCCACGATGAAGCAGTCTTAATGGTTTTTTTACCCTCTACATAGCCCTCTATTACCTTCTCTGAGATACTGGGACTAAGGTAAGACTTCCCCTTAAGCACATTCTGTATGGCAGCCATCAACTCTGCCTGGGTGTCATTTTTTAATACATACCCGTGAGCGCCAGCCTTGAGCACGGGAAGAATATATTCCTCTGTCTTATGAATGGTCAAAATCAAGATCTTGGTTACGGGAGAGACCCGTCTTATGTCCCGTATCGCCTCTAAGCCGTTCATCCGGGGCATAGAGAGATCCATCAATATAAGGTCAGGTTTACATTGTTCAACGCCTCTGATAGCTTCCCTGCCGTCTTCTGCCTCACCCACCACCTCAAACTCAGGATTACAGGACACCAGCGATCTTAACCCCTCTCTCACAATGGTGTGGTCTTCTGCTATGAAAATCCTATATTTTGCTTCCATATT
>CAYYOQ010000118.1:0-7105 GCA_964473235.1 uncultured Thermodesulfobacteriota bacterium
GAGAGTGAAGCGAACAACGCCAAAAGTCACCCAAGCAGTAAAAGAAGCCCTCAAGGGTTGTACGAAGTTATACCACACCGCTGCACTCTACAAAACCTGGCTTAAGGATGAAGGTGAACTCGATCAAGTAAACGTTGAGGGTACCCGCACCGTGTTAGGGGAAGCCTTAAAGGCGGGTGTGGAAAAGGTAGTATTCACCAGCTCCATTGCCGCTCTCGGCGTTACCAAGGACGGGAGCCCTTCTGATGAGAAGGTATCATTTAATCTCTGGCACACCAAGTTACCTTACGAGATTTCAAAATATAACGCGGAACAAGTTGCGTGGGAATTCTCTAAAAAAGGACTTCCTCTCGTAATCGTCCGACCCTCTATGGTGCTAGGGGAAAGAGATATCTATCCTACCCCCTCAGGAAAAATGATCTTAGATGTACTCAATCAAAAGTATCTCTCTTACTTTGAGGGCGGAATCAATGTGGTTGACGTTAAGGATGTCGCCATCGGTCATATCCTCGCCATGGAAAAGGGTAAGAGAGGTGAGAGCTATAACCTGGGAAGCAACCAAAACAACATCAGCCTAAAAGAACTCTTTTCACTCATTGCCGAGTGTGGTGGTGTCTCACCACCTCCTTTCAAAGTTGCGTATCCTATTGCTCTCCCCTTTTCCTATCTCCTCCTCTTTATCGCAGACTACATTACCCACAAGCCACCACTCTTCACCCCGGGCACTCTTCAAGTCCTCCACCTCTTTAAGAAAATGGATTCTTCCAAAGCCATTAAAGAACTGGGGTTACCTCAAACTCCTCTGAGAGAGACCATAAAAAACACAATCGCCTGGTATCGGGAGAATGGTTACTTAAGAAAATGAACGAGGGTAAAACTCTAAGAATCAGCTAAGCTCAAAGATTTTACTCTCTTCACCCGACCCAAATCAACCAGCTCCACGCCATACCGCTGTGCCAACGTTCCATACCCTGATCTCTCCAGCGCCCTGTAGGTATCTACCCCCACTGCACTCCGCTCTCCGATAGTGATGGTATGCCCGGAAAAATATTTAAGTAAGGATTCAACCACCTGGGGAGAGGTAATGATAGCCGTATCTGCGGTGCCAATCACCACATTAGGCTTGATAAAAATTCCCCTTCCCTTCTCCGGAATGAACCCGACTTCTTCGATAAGGCGGGCAGTTACTTCATCAATGTTTCGCTGGTCTACTCTGCCTACTGAAATCATATCGCTATCTTTTACTTAGAGGGTCTAAGGATTCAAGGGAACAAGTGGTATAGTAAAGTCTGGTAGGGTAACTGGCTACGTTGACTTTATTGGTTGCATTAGTGTACCCGTTACCCAGTTGGCGAGTGGGCTCTCTACCCTCTCTCCCACATCTGATAGAGAGAGCCTCCCGATTTAAGGAGCGTGGAATCAAAGAGCATTACCTTATCTATGGTTACTTTTAAAATATCCATTCTCTTCTTTGCCCTCTCTTTAGAAAGGCGGACGAGCTGATAGGTATCCAGATAGGCCTCAAATCGCGGGTCGCTGGAGGGTATCACTTCTGCCCTCCCCTCTATCTGCACACTCTTCCATTGTTTTTCGCCACCCTGAGCAACCGTCCAGCCCTCATAGTGCACCATGCTCACCACCGGATTTTCCTTAATCTGCTCCAGTTTTTGCGTGCCCTTCTCGCTGACCGCATAGGAAACCTTCTCCACAGGGTCTAATACAAAATCGATAGTGGTTGAGGTGGGCTTATTGCGATAGCTTGTCGCCAGTACAAACCTCTCTCTTCCAGGAAGAAAAGCCACAATTCTTTTCCACACTTCTTCTTTTTTAAGGGTGGTAAAACTATTCAGATAGAAGGCAGTAGCGCTAGAGAGGGCGTCACACTTTATGGGGTGGCACTCTGCACAGGTCATATCCAGTTGGAATTGAGGATGGGCAGAACTCATCTTTGCCTTGGTATCGATGAGCAGCGCTTCCCCTTCTTTCTTGGCAGGTGATGTTTTAAGCCCCTCGGTATCCTTGGTGAGTGCACCATGGTAGAGACCTAAGGTGAATACCACACTAGCCAGACACGTCACTAACACCTGCAACAATTTCTTCATTATCATCTCCTCTTGAAAAACTCTAGTGCTGAGCAAAACTCAAAGTCATGG
Organism: uncultured Thermodesulfobacteriota bacterium; assembly: GCA_964473235.1. Taxonomy (GTDB): domain Bacteria; phylum Desulfobacterota; class WTBG01; order WTBG01; family WTBG01; genus CAYYOQ01. The sequence continues at coordinate 2,154 of CAYYOQ010000118.1, forward strand.
TTCAAGGGGTCTAGGAAAAAACAAAATTCCAATATCCAATTTCAATCCCTCAATCCCTTGATTCTGTCCCACATCTCATATCCTCAATGCCACAATCCATCAATTTTTCCATCTCTTTCTTACAAACGGTATCCCTTATCTTGCATACTACATCCTGTGTTTATCTTTATCCGTGGACTGTAGACTGTCAACTGTGGACTATTATGCTTTTTCCCCTCACCCCTCTATTGCTTATCTCATCCAGAGCTGAAATACATTCAACCCCTTTTCTTTTCGTAAGTTATCATAAAAGAGGATCTCTTTGGGGGTAAAAAAGGTCATATCCATTCCTCTCTTGATTACCTCTACCTCAAGCTGAGGCTCAAAAATCTTCAAACCCTCATCAAACCGAGGATCTCCGGCACTTAACACCTGCGCCTCTCCCCTCATCTGGAGGCATCTGAATATCTTGGCGTTCCAGTCCCTGGGCTGATGGTACTCAAGCGCGACCTTTGGATTCATCTTCATCTGGCCGAGCTTCCTTGTTCCCTTCTCCGAGAGGGCATACATCACCTTGTTCATCGGATCGAGTGCAAAATCTATGGTGGTAACATAGGGTTCATTGTTGATGGAGGTGGCGAGCACACAACTCTGTCGTTTTCCAAAGAACGCAACAATTTCTTCCCACAGCTTCTCATTACCTATTGCCCCCTCCCGCGCAAGAAACCGCTGGGTAGCAGTGGTTACCGTATCAGTTTTAATGACGTGGCACTCCATACAGGCAAGTGTTTCAATCTCGGGATGGTCTTTCTTAAGCTCTGCTCCCAAAAGAATAGGGGGAACCTCCTTCTCTTTTCCTAAAGTGAGTGTGGCGGTATCCTTTACACTACACGCGCACACTAAAAGTGCTATGAAAAGCGGAATCGATACAAAGGCTAGCTTTTTCATTCGCACCCTCCCTTCTTTTAATAACTGATTAAAATTTTTATGGTGTACATACACCTCCTGAATAGTACAATTAGATTCCTCTTTTTTTCACCAGTGCCTGCGCATTCATGGTAAGTTCCGAAAGATCTTTTTCACTTAACCCCGCGCCCAGCGCAATCTGCCGCGCCCGCTCTGAGGTAATCAAGTCATCAGGCCCATGAGTATCAGTATTGAGCACCAATTTCGCACCTAGGGCAACTGCGAGCTTGGCAACATGACCGTTGGTGAGGGAGTGACCTTTCCTGGCAGTGATTTCAAGCAGAATCCCGTTTGCTTTTGCCAGTCTCACCTCATCCTCCGTAATGAGACCCGGGTGGGCAAGGATATCAATCGGTGACTCCAGCGCCCTCAGATTGCTCTGGGGTGCTACGGGCTCAACAATAGTTTCTCCATGAACCACCACAATCTGTGCACCAAGCTCCCTCGCCTCTTGAGACAGAGATTTTATGCTCTCAGGTGGAACATGGGTAAGCTCAGCGCCGGGTATCACCCTGAGGTTAAAATGTTTCTCAAGTTCTTTGCAATCTTTCACCAGGCGCGGGATAACCCAATCAATGTTGGAGACATCCACATGGTCGGTGATGGCAATTGCCTGGTATCCTTTTACCATTGCCCTCCTTACCAACTCTGAAGGAAGCAATTCACCATCACTTAAAAGAGAGTGCGTATGGAGATCGATCATAGCGTTGCCCTCTTAGTAGTTGACAGTTAAAAGATGAATCGTGAATCGTAAATGGTGAATAGTAATTTTCCAAAACCCGCAACGCGTAACTCTCAACATCTAAAATTTCCAATTCCCAAATTCCTGAATCCCTTAATTCTTATCTCACATCCGGCTTCCAAGTCCATGAGCCTTTTTCTTAACATATATCCCACTACCCAAGGAAGCACCTAGGCCGTCGGCAACTACATCCATCACACTTGAATAACGAAAGGGAACAAAATATTGATGAATCTCATCGCTTATGCCGTAGAGTATACTTAATGAAGCAGCGGTGAAGAAGAGCATAGCCTTGCTGTGAGGTGAGTGCCCGAGGGCTCTGGCAAGGAGGTATCCTAAAAGGCCATACTCCGCCACATGGAGTATTTTATCAGCAGAAAAGAATTGAGGAAGGTAGGTGGTCCCGGGAAGTGAGGAGAGGTAAAAGATAAGTACCGCATAGAGAAGAGGGGGCAACCAGTACCCAAGGAATGGTATGACGGCTGACCATGGTGAGGCTTGTGGCTTCTCGCTACTCATCTTCTCTCTGCCTGTGACATCCTCCGCACCACCAGGTTCATCAGGGTTTACATCTTATATTTTCCAAAATCCTCCGGTGACATTTTCTCCAGCAAATCCTTCAAATGTGCCGATTCCTCTCCCTCATTCATACACTGGATGTTTTCTAAACTTGCCTTTTCCAGCGTGCCAATGACCGCTTCATCAACGTAGATAGGAGATGATGTTCTCAAGGCGAGTGCAATCGCATCACTCGGTCTGGCGTCAATATTAAAATGCTCTCCATTCACGATGAGATGGATGAGCGCATAAAAGGTATTATCCTTCAAATCAGTTACCTCCACTCTGGTAACAGCGACACCTAATCTACTAAAAATATTTCTAATCAGATCATGGGTCATCGGTCGTGGCAACAGCACTTTTTCAAGCTCAACGGCAATGGCACTGGCCTCGAGCAAGCCAATCCAGATGGGAAGGATGACCTTCTCCTCCGGATCTTTTAAAATGATAAGGGGGGTATTGGTGACAGGATCTAAAATCAATTTCGATAACCTCATCTCTTTCATCATAAACAGTTACTCCCTCCTCACGCTATACCAGTTCACCAGAGAGAGAGTGCAGGGATGCACTCCTTATCTTAACTGACACCAGCCTTCCTCTTAAGTTTTCTTCTCCTGCAAAGTTAACGGTCTTGTCTGACCTGGTCTTACCGGTCATACGCTGTTGATCTTTCTTACTCTCCCCCTCAACTAATATCTCCTCTACCTTATTTACCACTGCCTTATTTTTCTTCAAGTTATATTTTCTCTGAACCTCCTGCAGCACGGTCAACCTTTCTCTCTTTACCTCTGAAGAAACCTTCCCTTCGAAGCGAGTTGAAGCGGTCATCGGTCTATCAGAGTAGGCAAAGGAGAAGAGATCATCAAACGCTACTTCGTTCACCAAGTCAAGGGTATCGTCAAAATCCTGCTCCGTCTCTTGAGGGAATCCTACTATCATATCTGAGGTAATGCTCAGGTCAGGACATACCGCACGCAACCTTTCCACCTTCTCCAGGTACTGCTCGCGGGTATAGCCACGGTTCATTAAGTCCAGTATTTTATTGGAGCCAGACTGCACCGGTAAATGCATATGTTCGCAGAGCTTATTGAGCTCCTTAAAACAACAGATCAAATCATCACTTAAGTCTTTCGGATGGGAGGTAATAAATCGTATCCGTTCAATACCTCTCACCTCATCCACCGCTCTAAGCAAGTGAGGGAAACCACCGTTTATCACACCATCATTACCATAGGAATTAACGTTCTGTCCAAGCAGGGTAACCTCTTTCACCCCTCCCTGAGCAAGATGCACAATTTCTTTTAGAATATCTTCTTCTGGCCTGCTTTTTTCTCTTCCCCGCACGTAGGGAACTACACAGAAGGAACAAAAATTATTACATCCGCGAATGATGCTCACGTATGCCGACACCTTTGGTAAAGACGAGTCAACCACACCTTCATCACGGTAGCCTTCTCTATACATGGCGGTTTCACACACCTTTGCCCTCTTCTCTTCTACCTCCTTGAGCAGCGTGGGAAGTGTATCAATGTGGTGGGTGCCAAAGACCAAGTCGAGGTGAGGTACCTTTTCAAATAACTTTTCTCCTTCCTGTTGGGCTACACACCCTCCTACTGCAAGAATAAGATTCGGATTGTTATCTTTAAGTCTCTTTAACCTTCCCAAGATACTGTATATCTTGTGCTCCGGCTTTTCCCGGATACTACAGGTGTTGAGGAGGATTACATCAGCGTGAGTTATATCGTAAGTGACCTGATAGTTAGATCCCTCCAGCAACCCTATGATTCTCTCAGAATCATAGACATTCATTTGACAGCCGTAGGTTTTGATGAACACGTGCTTTTTTTCTGAAGATTCTTTTAATAGGGAAGACATATTCATGATGAAAGAAAATCGCTCTCTTTTCCGTTGGAGAGCTCAGTGATGCGCCTGTTGGCATCAATCAGTCGAGAAGCTAGGGTATCGATGATCTTCTTTGATAAACTGGGATAGGCTGCGAGCGTTGCTTCCAGATTATCACCAGGGAAGATTTGAACCACACTTTTCCCCATCGAGCTCACTGTAGCAGTTCTTTTTAAATTGAGCAAGCTACTCATTTCACCAAAGTACTCACCCGGCTGGGTGATTCTCCCCACCTCTTTACCCTCCCGCGATACCAGCAGACCTTTCTCTGATTCTACCAGCATGTAGATATCCTTCCCCACCGTCCCCTCTTCAATGATGACCTCCCCGTTCTGGTAGACCTGTTCATTAAAATCAACCAGTTTCGCCAGAGGGATATTCTCCTCAGCCACCTGAGTAGTCTGCTCGAGCTGCGCCATTATGGAATTAAGAATCTTTTCCGTCAACTGTGGTTTGGTGTAGACTATTTCATTGATTAAGTCCGCACGGTAAGAAGCAATACGGGAGAAGGTAATAGTCTTAGAGGTAGTGGTGCAGGGTCTTCTCAGGTAGAAGCTCTCCAGTCCGAAGACGTCCCCCTCCTTAAGTACCCGTATACTTTTGTTATTCTGAAAAATCTCGACCTCCCCTTTTAGAATAACGAAGAAGAATTCATTCTTTTCACCCTCCGCAGCCACGATTTCACCTGGTTTGTATGCCTTTACCTCACTTGCGCTGATCTCAGTGGTTTCAATACCCGGCATACTGTCTCCTTCTCAACCAATTTCTAGGGAGATGACTTTTCATTGCCATGCTCAAGAAGTTA
>CAYYOQ010000119.1:0-7083 GCA_964473235.1 uncultured Thermodesulfobacteriota bacterium
GGAAGTGATGAAGCGCTCAGAAGAGGCGGGCAGGAAACTGGGAGCAGCATTAAAGGGTTAAACTACAAATGACCCTTCAATAGCTACAGGTGGTACTGCTTAGAAACGGTAATCAAAGCTCATGCTGATGAGGCTGCAGAACGCCTCATATCTGCCGTTAAGACCATCTCGATTTCTTCTCACCGTCGTGTCTCTGGTAAAGACCGCATAGTAGGAGAGGTGAAGATTCCACTTCTCTCTGTTAATGCTTGCCCCTGTTCCAAAAATGTACTTGTCAGGATCGGGGAGGATAGGGTCGAAATTTTCTTCCGGTACGGGAGAGCGGTCAAAGAGAAACCCGCATCGCAAGGTGAGGGATGGATTTACTTGATAGGCAGCACTGATGCAGTAATCTATCACGTCTCGATAGTCTCGAGGGATAGGGGCAAACTGGCTCTTGATCAAGGGATTTACTTCTTTGTCAAAATCAGCGAAAAGCTCATCGTAAGTAGAGTAACCAATCCAGATAACATCGAATTCGATCGTCCATTTTTTACCGATGGTAGTGGCAATACCTCCAGCCAGTATAGGGGGGAGTTCGACGTCTAAGGTAACACCTCCTTCAGGAAGCAACGGCTTTAAGAGAGAAGAAGCTTTGAAGTCAGCATCGCCATCGTATTCAATTTCTATAGCACTACGGTATGAGACGCCCAGTTTAATACTATCTGTCAGGTGGTAAAGGAGAGCGAGATTAAAACCGTAATCGATAGCATCAGCATCTATATCACCACGCCCCACCTCGACGGGAAAAGGCTTGAGATTTAGTGCCCTCTTAAATCTGAGATCAGAATACACCGCGTTGAATCCTGCTGCGAGAGAGAGTCGGGGGTGAACTTGGTAAGAGATGACTGGATTAAGGAAAAAGGTTCTCAGTTCGGCGAAGGTAGAGATGAACCTTCCTTCCCAGTTGTCGTGCCAGTCAGTGCAGAGCCCAAAATGGGAGAATGACCCCATGCCGAAGCTCAATTTTTCATTTAGTTTGTGGGTTAGGTAAAAGGAGGGAAGTAGGTAGGTGTGATCTTTCATATTGGAAGTTTTACCGGTGGTAAAGCTTTTGAATTTGGTGCGGGGCATAAGGATAGTACCACCTGCGGACAACTGGGTGTTGCTCAGTTGATTTATGGCAGCAGGATTGTAAAATACCGCAGACGGATTATCGACCTGAGCGGTGTAGGCGAGGGTAGAAGCGTTGGCAGCGGCGTGTTGATTGTAAATGAGAAAACCAGCGGCATGGCATGGTGCAGTGTAATGGAGGAGGAACGAGAATAAACCAGTTCCCACTAAAAGTAGTTTTCTCATAGAGTAATTGATATAATGAATGCCAATTGTGAGAAAAAAAAGTTATAAAAGTGTAGCATAACTAGCGAAATTAATAAAACAAAATGTGGGTGGTGGTGTAAAAAATGTTTTTTAAGAAGAGGTGTAATTGTTTATTTAAAAAAATATTGACAAATAAGAGAAATTATATTATGTATATCAGCTTAATTAATTAGAGGTAATTATGGGTACATACACTGCAAAAATGGAAGACGTGGAGAGATCCTGGTATATCGTTAATGCCGAGAATAAGGTGCTGGGTAAACTAGCTGCAGAAGTCGCCTCGATACTCAGGGGTAAGCATAAACCGATATTTACCCCCCATGTGGATGCGGGTGATTTTATTGTGGTAGTCAATGCCGAAAAGGTGCATTTAACGGGGAGAAAGCTGGATAAAAAGTTATATTTTAGTCACAGTGGTTATCCGGGTGGCCTCAGGGTTAAGAGTGCCGGGAAGATGTTGAAAGAAAAACCTGAAGAGGTCATTAGACATGCAGTTAGAGGAATGCTCCCCAAAAACAGGCTGGGAAGAAGATTGATCACCAAATTAAAGATTTACACGGGCCCGGATCATCCCCATCAGGCACAAAACCCCAAGGAACTTAAAATTAACTAATAGCTTAATGTAAGGTAGCCATGGAAAGCAGCGTATTCAGTGAAACAGGGAAAAGAAAGAATGCCATCGCGAGGGTAAGATTGATTCCCGGCGATGGTAAGTTTATGATCAATGACAAAACACTCGATAATTACTTTGGTGCGGCAACCTCCAGGATGATTATCAGACAGCCTCTCGAATTGACCGAGACCGCAGGGAAGTATGACGTCTATGTGAACGTGAGAGGCAGCGGTCCTACTAGCCAAGCGGGGGCGATCAGGCATGGTATCTCCAAAGCTCTGCTTATGGTAAATGCAGAGTTGAGGGGCATATTAAAAAAAGCCGGTTTCTTAACGCGCGATCCCAGGGCAAAAGAGCGGAAGAAGTACGGCCAGCGAAAGGCAAGGGCAAGGTTTCAATTCTCAAAAAGATAACATACCTGCTTTTACGAAGGCCTTTTGGCCTTCTTTTTTTTAGGTGAGTGTGAGATCAAAGTTATTTCATAAAAAAGTTGCATGTGCATGATATGAACTACGGGATAATGGTTAGAGGGAGCAGATTAAAAAAACCTAAATACATATCATAGCACCGCTATGATATGTAATGTGTGATTAAAATCAATTTTTTATCCCACATCTCAGATTTCACATCACACATCATTAACTGTTTCTCTGATTTCAGTATTCGGATTTAGAGTTGTACCAATCCACGCTATTAACATCTTGCACACTATAAAACTTCAGCTTGATACGAAAGAGACAAGAGTTCTAGAAGGACGACTATGGTAAAAGTTGCAATTGTAGGGGCAAGCGGATACACCGGGTTAGAACTGATGAGGCTCTCAAGCCAGCATCCAGAGGTAGCACTTATTGCAGTGAGCTCTGAAAAGCATGCGGGCAAGAGGGTTGGGGAGGTTTTTCCTTATCTTGAGGGAAAGGTAAATCTCACCTTTTATTCCGTACCCGAGCATCAAGGTGTGAATGATGCTGATTTCGTTTTTGTCGCTCTACCTCACCGGGAATCGATGGCGGTTGTTCCCATGTTGTTAAAAAAGGGGAAAAGGGTAGTAGACTTAAGCGCTGATTTTCGTTTGCGTGATCCTCATCTCTATGAACGGTGGTATCAGAAACACACTGCCCCTGAGTTGTTAAAAGATGCAGTGTATGGTCTTTCGGAACTCTATCGCGAGAGCATTAAAAAGGCTCACCTGATTGCTAACCCAGGTTGTTACCCCACGGCGGTACTCCTGGCGCTAGCTCCCGCGGTAAAACACCGGGTGATTGATTTGAGCACCATTATCGTAGATGCAAAATCCGGAGTGAGCGGGGCAGGAAGAAGCGCGGTTATCTCTTCACTCTATGCTGAGGTAAATGAGGGGGTTAAGGCATACAAGGTAGCTCAACACCAGCATACCCCGGAAATAGAGCAGGAGCTTGGCGTTATTGCAGCGAAGAATCTTACCATCTCTTTTACCCCCCACCTCGTTTCCATGAATCGAGGGATCCTGGCTACCATCTATGCTACCCTGTCAGCCTCACTTTCTGAGCAAGAGGTGTTTGATCTCTACAAGAGTTTTTATCAGAGGGATATGTTTGTGAGACTGTGTCCTCTGGGTACTTTTCCTTCGACTCACCAGGTGAAGGGCTCAAACTACTGTGATATCGGTCTCACGGTTGATACCCGCAACAAGCGGCTGATTACTATTTCTGCGATTGATAATCTACTCAAGGGTGGCTCTGGGCAGGCGATGCAAAATATGAATATTATGATGGGTTTTGATGAGGGGTTAGGTATTACTCAGGCACCTCTTTTTCCCTGATCTCACTTTCTTCCCTGAGATTATAGGTGGAGATAAGCTTCACCGCCTCCTCCTTGGTTGATATTTTTCCTTCTCGCTCGGCCTTTTCAATTAATCCGAGCACTATTCCCACCTTTTTCCCTGGTGTAAGACTCAGAAGCTCCATCACTTCACCTCCGGTGAGGAGAGGTGAGGGAGTGTGTCGAGTGAATTCCTGAAAATAGTACTCTAGCATCTCGTTAATCAGTGTGAGCAGTGCTCGCTCATCAGATGATTCCCTGGTTGCCATTGTATCTGCAAGAGTCAGTATCAATGTTTCCAGAGCAGCATCTTCCAAATCTTTGTAGAAACGGTAGGTGGCGCGGTGGGTAATCGTTTTCGATGGGTAGAGCGTGATAAGTCGCATGTGGTGGCGAGTAGCGGCGGTCATGATGCGAGTTGATTTCTTCCCCAGCTTAAACCGCCCCGCAATTTCCTGAGTGATTTTCTCTCCCTCCCGGTCATGGTGGTAGAAATGGATTTGAGTATCTGAGATGCTTCTGGTCAATGGCTTTCCTGTGTCGTGGAGGAGAGCGGTACATTTGAGAAGGCTTCCTCTGCAAACATCAGTTTCCAGTTCCTCCCTGAAGTAAGTGGTAAGCAACTCACTGTGCCGAGGGAAATAGTGGGTGATAGTATCCAGGATAGTTTCTACACAATGAACGGTTCTGAGTGAGTGCTCCCATAGTTCATAATCATGGTGAGTGCCTTGCGTCATTCCCTTCATGCTTTCGATCTCTGGGATCAGTAGGGTGAGCACTCCCCATCGGTCAAGCTCAGAAAGGGAGGAGGAAGCACAAGGGAGATCTAAGATTTTAAAAAATTCACTTCGAATTCTCTCCCGGGAGCATCGGGGTAGTCCATGCATAGCTTCCTTGATAAGTTGCACCGTCTGGGGCTCAAGAGAGAAACTGCATTTCTTTGAAAATCTTACTGCACGGAGTATTCTTACGGGATCATTGATCAGGGAAGAAAGAGATGAGACCCGAATCTGTCTTTTTCTAAGATCGTGGAGTCCTTGAGCAGGGTCAATGAGGTTAAACTCCCTTTTTTCAAAAATTTTGTCTAAGGGGAGTGCCATTGAATTTATAGAAAAATCCCTGTTAAGCAAATCACTCTGCACATCGCTATTGAGGATGGGCGCTAAATCTACGGTGTAAGATTCACCCTGGTGGGGAATAATCACCCGATAGTTATCTCTCTCTTTATCCAGGCAAAAGGCAGTACCCCGGCAGGTGTGAGAAAAGGCATAGGCCATGGTTTCCACATCAGTGTCCAGGATGAAATCAAAGTCTTTGCCCAGAGAGCCGTTGAGATATAGATCTCTAATAGCTCCCCCTACCAAAAGTATATTCTGCTTGCGTTCCTTAGCAATCTGGTAAGCGTTATTGAGGATGAATGAACCGAGGAGCTGGTTAAGCATTCTTTTTTAAAGGTTTTAAGGCTGCAGGTTGCAGGTTATATGAGTGAGCATAAGAAAAGCTCACTTAAAGACTTATGAGCTTAGAAGCAACTTACTTACCATATACCGTTCACCATTTACTATTCACGATTCACTGAACTACAACCCCACCCCATCAATAGTGACATGGCAGTGAGGGCATGTACCTTCCTGGAGAGCGTTTTCCAGTACGCTGAAACCAAGCCTTTTGATTACGAGGTTATTACAGTTGTAACAGAATGTATTTTCACCTCCCTCTCCAGGTACATTTCCTACATACACATACTTCAATCCCTCGCTTAAACCGATTTCGCGTGCCCTCCTCAGGATCTGCACCGATGTTCGTGGCTGGTTGATGAGGCGGTACGTGGGATAGAAGGCGCTGATATGCCAGGGGATGCGGCTGTCTATGTTTTTGATGAACGTGGCAATATCGCGTAGCTCTTGGTCTGAATCATTGTGGTGAGGAATGACTAGAGTGGTGATTTCTATCCAGATCCCCACCTGGTGATAGAGGGTGATAGCATCCAGCACGGGCTGTAGTTTTGCACCGCACACCTTACGATAAAATTTATCAGAAAAGCTTTTGAGATCGATGTTAGCTCCATTGAGATAGGGCTGTATTGCCTTTAGCGGTTCAGGGGTGATATATCCGTTAGTCACAAAGATGTTGGCGATTCCTTCCTGTCGGGCGAGTTTTGCGGTATCGAAAGCGTATTCGAAATAGATGGTGGGCTCGGTATAGGTATAGGAGATGCTCTCACAATTATTTTTTTTAGCCAGTGATACGATTTCCTCGGGTAGGAGGTCATTACCTGCAATATGTTTCTCATCTCGGGGCATCTGAGAGATGCTATAGTTCTGACAGTGGCTGCACTTGAAGTTACAGCCTACGGTGGCAAGGGAAAATGAACGAGATCCGGGATAAAAGTGGAAGAGTGGTTTCTTCTCGATGGGGTCAACGTGCTCGCTGATCGATTTACCGTACACCAGGCTATAGAGAGTACCTTCCCTGTTTTCTCTCACCCCACAGATTCCTTTTTTCCCTTCTTTGATAGCGCATTGGTGAGCGCAAAGGGAACAGTGTACCTCCTGGTTTTCAGCTTTCTGATAGAACATCGCTTCCTTCATCTAGCTTTCCCTTGTCCTTTGTATCAGACTGCATCACGATTTTTTCTTAAGTCGGTTGGCCTTGGTGGTAAAGAGGTCCTCTCTTAGGTGTTTGAGTGAAGGTAATTGCTCTCTCACCCGGTGTAAGTACTCAAGGTCAAGTTCACCATAGATGATCCCTTCTCCCTCCGAGCCTTGGGCAATGATTGTGCCCCAGGGGTCAACAATCATGGAATGGCCATAGGCGTGGTTACCGAGTGGGTCTGTTCCGTATTGATTGGGTGCGATGAGGTAGACCTGGTTTTCAATGGCACGTGCCCTGAGGAGTATTTCCCAGTGGGCTTTTCCTGTTTCAAAGGTAAAGGCGGAGGGCACAAAGATAACTACTGCACCATCATGAGCGAGAGCCCGGTAGAACTCAGGAAACCTTAAGTCATAACAGATGGTTAGTCCTACCTTGCCCACGGAGGTAGTGAAGGTCTTTACCTCACTTCCCGTGCTATAACTCTGATGCTCATCAATACTGCCTCCTCCCTTCAACTGTGCTTTGAAGAGGTGGAGTTTGCGGTAGGAGGCAATACATTTACCATGGGGGTCAAGGAGGAAGCTGGTGTTGTAAGGTTTGGAAGAGCGAGCATTGGTTTCGATTATAGAGCCGCAGAGAAGAAACAGTTTGAGTGAGCTGGCAAGCCCGGCCATTCTTTTTAGGGTAGGGCCTGGGATAGATTCGCTGTTAAGCTTTAC
>CAYYOQ010000120.1:0-7071 GCA_964473235.1 uncultured Thermodesulfobacteriota bacterium
GGCGAAGGTAATTAAATCTGACCAATCCATTACCTCCAAGGTGTTAAAATTAGTTAACTCAGCCTTCTACGGACTCAACGGTAACGTGAGCACCATTTCTCAAGCAATTGTGATCCTGGGATTCAACACCCTCCGCAGCATTATCCTCTCCGTCTCAGTTTTTGAGCTCCTTCCCAAAAATGAGACCTTCGGTGAGTTCAAAATTTCCCGCTTGTGGGAACACTCCATCGGCTGTGCAGTTATTGCTAAGCTCCTTGCCCAACGACTGAGCGTAAAAGACCCCGAGGAGGCATTCACCGCAGGGTTGCTTCACGATATTGGAAAGGTAGTGATCGCCAAACTGCTTCGAGAGGAATTTATCACCATCCTAGAAACCACCCACAGCGAAAAAATCCTCTTCCTAGAAGCAGAGCAAAGCATAGTAGGCACCACCCACGCTCAGCTAGGAGAACGTATTGCAAAGTATTGGAAACTACCTCCCCCCCTTATCGATGCTATTGCACTCCACCACCACAACCTACACACCTCTGGCTACATCAAACTGGTCTCTATTGTTCACCTGGCTGACATCATCACTCGCGGCCTTCAAATCGGATCAGGAGGCGACACGGCAATACCAGAAATCAGCACCACTGCCTGGGATACGCTCACTTTGAATATCGACCTTATGGAAAGGTGGCTTGGTGACCTGGACGAGGAATTTGATAGAGCAAGCGCCTTCTTCTCATTTTTATCAGATTAAAAAGTTAGCGAGGAGAACTACTATGCACCAACGAAACCTGCTGATTGTCGATGATGAAGAGAATGTCCTCACTGCTTTCGAGAGAACCCTCATGGATGAAAACTACACCATAGAAAGCGCTCAGAGTGGGGAAGAGGCACTAGAAAAACTTACACTATTCCCTGCCGGCATTATCCTCTCAGACTACATGATGCCTGGCATGAATGGACCTGAGCTCCTCCAAAAGATAAAACAACGCTATCCTGACACCATCCGCATCCTTATCACAGGGAGATCTGATATGCAAATCACCATTGAGGCTATTAATAAAGGTGATATATTCCGTTTTTTACTCAAGCCTTGGGACGATGACGAATTGAAAATGGCACTGCGCACCGCCTTCCAGTACCACGACCTCCTTCACGAAAACAGAAAGCTCCTCACAACCATAAAAAAACAGTCCTCCCTGTTAGAAGAAATAGAGAGTAAGTACCCTGGCATTACCAAAATAAAAACAGAAGAAGATGGCACTATAGTATTTGAAGATGAAGAGTGTGAAGATATTGTCCACACCTTCCAGCTCAAGGGGAAAGAATAAACTACCCGATTCTACTCAATTTCCCTTTGGAGTCGTCTCCTCTGGATAATGCCATGGTGTTTACCTCTCCCTACTCGCATGGTTCACCCCCGGAACATTCATTGCCTCTTTAAAACTGCGTTCTTCGTCTCATCACCTATAAAATAGATTCCATCATTCTTAATCAATTGACTTTTAAAAAATAATACTATAAAACATTTCATACCTTCTTACCGGTTGACAAAGGGGGATGGAAGTGAACATCATCTTCATGGGCACTCCTGAGTTTGCAGTTCCCTCTCTCGCCATGCTGAGCGCGAGCGACAACAATCTCGTGGGGATTGTTACCCAGCCTGATAGGCCCAAGGGAAGGGGAAAACATTTACACGCTCCCCCCGTGAAACTATTGGCACTTCAGCACGGACTTCCCCTGGTCCAACCAGAAAAAATTAAAGAAGAAAATTTTATTCAATGGGTAAAAACTATTAACCCTGATCTGATGGTGGTGGTCGCATTCGGACAGATCCTGCCACCTAAACTTTTAAGGATACCCCCCTACGGATGCATTAACCTCCACGCCTCACTGCTTCCCAACTATAGAGGCGCAGCACCGATAAACTGGGCACTGATTAATGGTGAAACCCGTACCGGAGTCACCACCATCCTGATGAATGAATGGATGGATGCGGGAGATATTCTCCTACAGAGAGAAACGGACATTGCACCGGAAGACGACGCGCTTACCCTAAGTCACCGTCTCTCCATTCTGGGAGCTAAATTGTTGTTTGAAACGATCAGTCAATTAAAAAGAGGGGTGCTGAGTCCCCTCCCTCAGGATCACTCTAAAACCTCCTATGCACCGCTTTTAAAAAAGGAGGATGGACATATTGACTGGAAAAAAGAGGCGAAGGCCATTCATCACCAGATTCGAGGAACGTTTCCCTGGCCTGGGGGATTTACCACCTGGGAGAACAAGTTTTTGAAAATTGTTAAAAGTGAAGTTATTGATGAAGAAACGAAAGAGCAGCCAGGTACGGTATCTCAGGTGAGTCTTGAGGGCATAAAAGTAGCGACAGGTAAAGGGTACCTTGTGCTCCCTGAGCTGCAGTTACAGGACCGCAAGAAGATGAGCGCAGCTGAATTTATAAGAGGGCACCACCTAGAAAAGGGTATGAAATTGGGATATTGAGGAATGCAGGAATTGGGGAATTGCATTAGTCCACAGTCGACGGTCGATAGTCCATAGAGGAAAAATTCGAAATCCGAAGCACGAAATCATAAAAACAGTCCATCGTCCATGGTCGATAGTCCATAGTAAAAAAACATAACGCCTGAGACTTAAAACATGAGACCCGAGACATAAGACCTTTTTTCACTTGAACCCTTGACCCTGGAATCCTTGAATCCTTCTGAAAGGAGATTGTATGAAAAAGCTTGCACCTTCTATTCTGTCAGCAGATTTTACCCGCTTGAGAGATGAAGTAAAGGCAGTTGAAGAAGCGGGAGCCGACTATATCCACATTGATGTGATGGATGGCCACTTTGTTCCTAATATCACGGTGGGACCTCTGGTGGTGGAGGCAGTCAAGAGGATCACCTCTCTTCCCCTCGACGTACATCTCATGATTGAAAATCCTGACTGCTATCTTGATGACTTTATCAAGGCGGGAAGTAACCTTCTCTCTGTCCACGTTGAGACCTGTCCCCACCTGCAGCGAACACTCACCGCTATCCGAGAGCGAGGTGTAAAAGCTGCGGTGGTGCTTAACCCTGCAACCTCCCTCACCGCGCTAGAATACACCTTAGAGGAAGTAGACATGGTACTGTTGATGACGGTTAACCCTGGATTTGGTGGGCAGAGATTCATCCCCAGTACGATTGCCAAGATAAAAAGAGTGAGAAAACTCATTGATGAATCACAGCTCGCGGTGGAACTTGAGGTGGATGGAGGAATTACTCTGGAGAATATCAGCATGGTTTCCCAGGCGGGAGCTGATGTGGTCGTTTCAGGTTCTGCAGTGTTTCAGAGTAAGGACTTGAGAGAAACGGTAAGGATGATGAAAGGAAAGTTACGCTAGTGTGCCCGAGGAACCCTCGTCCTCGCCTTCGCCTTTTGAAAGGTGTTGACTGCGTGGTTATGCTCTTTAAGCGTTTTAGAAAAATGATGGGTGCCATCATTCTTAGATACAAAGTAGAGATACTTTTCCGTAGCGGGATAGAGGGCTGCGCGGAGTGATGCTTCCCCTGGATTGGCAACAGGCTGGGGAGGCAACCCTATGATCAGATACGTATTAAAGGGGGTTTTCATTCTTAAATCTTCTGCGGTAAGATTGCCATTAAAATTACGCAATCCATAAATAACAGTAGGATCACTCTGCAGCATCATTCCTCTCTTCAAACGATTGTGAAACACTGCAGCGATTAAGTATCGCTCAGAGGGATCAGCTGTTTCTTTCTCCACTATCGAAGCCAAGGTAACCACCTCTTCCCTGCTCATAGTGAGCCCTTCCGCCCTCTCTAAGTACTGCTCACCAAAAATCTCATGGAACCGATCAACCATGGTGCTGATCACGGCCCTCTCACCCATATTCCTTTTGAAATGGTAGGTATCCGGGAAAAGAAACCCTTCCACCGTATCACCCTTAATATCCAGTGAGTGAATGAACTCAGGGTCAGAGGCACATGCTAGAAATCTCCCTCTCTCTACTAACCCCTCCCGTTCCAACACTTCCGCAATCTGAAACATCGTATACCCTTCGGGAATGGTAACCTTGTGCGTTCTATATTCACCACTTACCAATTTTTCCAAAACTGCAGCAGGCGTCATTGCGGTATGAAAAAAATAGTCACCTGCCTTGATTTCTTTTTCTACCTCTTTCAGCTTTGCCAGTAAGCGAAATCTCGTAACCCCGCTGATGACCTTTTCCCTCTCTAACATCTCCGCTACTTCACCAAAGCGAATCCCGAAGGGAATAGCTAGGTATCTACTATAACTCTCATCACCGGGTGGGGTGGTGAGATAGCGCCATAATGCCCATGAACTTCCCCCAAAGAGCGCTCCCAGAATGGCCACGGTGACTACAATCTTTTTTCTCACGATACTATGAAATGTCTTTCACTCTTGCCAGACTGTCTAAATATCCCTGAAGAATGAGAATCGCCGCAACTTTATCAATAACCTGCTTCCTCTTCTTCCTGCTCACATCAGCTTCAAGTAAAGTCCTCTCAGCAGCCATGGTTGAAAGCCGTTCATCCCAGGTAACAATAGGTAAGGTAACCGACTTTTGAAGTTCTTCTATTAACGAAAGCACCATCTGGGCAGCGGGGCCAAGCGTTCCATTCATATTTTTGGGTAACCCTACCACAATCCTCTCAGCCTTATACTCCTCAACTACCTTGAGCAGTTGCGCACTATCATCAGACAATTCCTTCCGCGTGAGCGTAGTAACACCCTGCGCAGTGATACCCAGTTCATCACTTACCGCTACCCCAATAGTTTTGCTTCCCACATCTAAGCCAAGAATCCTCATGGTAAAACCCTTGTCCTCTATCCCACTTTCTTCACCAAGCGGGCTACTTTACGGCCCAATTGCCTACACTCCTCACTACCCCGTGTATCAGGTGCACCGATAGCGACCGGACCGTAGTGGCCTCCCTCGGTTTCACCCTGGATGATCATGCCATGGATAAGCAATGCCTGAAGGATACTGAGCACGGTAGTTTCATTTCCTCCCCCCACCAGCGCCGAGGAAGAGAATGCCGCGCCCACCTTACCTTTAAGCTTACCAAAGTACTTTACACTCTCATCCAGAAAAGACTTGATCTCGGCTGCCATGGTACCAAAATAGGTGGGCGAACCTATAATGACACCCTGTGCATTCAATAAATCAGTTATCGACGCATCCTTGACGTTTTTCAGCTCAGCAGCAATACCCTCTTCCTTAACCCCCTCTGCTATCAGGCGCGCCATCTTTTCGGTGTTACCGCTTTGAGAGTGATACACAATGAGAACGTGTGTCATTTCCTGCCCTCCTTCATTGATTTCCCTACTGATTCCTACTTCTTTTCAAACTTCTCCAGTGCCTCCTTTCGCAGAAGATTCTTCTGAATCTTTCCTATGGAGGTCTTGGGAAAACTTTTTTTAAATTCTACAAAACTTGGCACCTTAAATTTGGCAAGTCTCTCCTTGCAGAAATTGATAATCTCCTCTTCCGTACAGGTCTCCCCCCCCTCCAAAACCACCAACGCCATAATCGCCTCATCCCGAATAGGATCAGGCACCCCTACTACCGCAACTTCCTGCACCTTGGGATGGAGACTTATTACATATTCTACCTCCACCGCCGCTACATTTTCTCCCCCGCGCTTGATCATGTCTTTCTTCCTGTCAACAAAATGGAAATAGCCATCTTCATCCATATAGCCATTATCACCTGTATACAACCACCCATCTCGAATGGTTTGGGCAGTTGCCTCAGGGTTCTTGTAGTAGCCCTTCATCAAGGTGCGACCAGGAACCCCTTGTACCACAATCTCACCCAGCGTTCCGGGGGGAACTTCGCTACCCTGCTCATCCACCACCTTCATTTCATTACCCAATCGAGGCAGTCCGATACAGTTTCTCTTCATCTCTAAGTCCACAGGATTCATGGTTGTCTCTGCCAGAGTCTCCGTCATCCCCCAGAGGTCACTCAGCTTCACCTTAAACCTGGTTTCAAACTCTATCCACTGCTCATCGGGGATGGCAATCGCGTACATAATCAGACGGAAGTTATTGTGACCGTCCAGCTCGTGTCCGGGTTGGGCGAGTATCATCTTTGCAGTAGCCGCCACCAGACTGGTAGTGGTTACCTTGTGCCGGCGGACCTGCTCCATATACTTGGAGGCGCTGAACTGCTCAGCCATCACCAGGGTAGCACCTGCGGTGAGCGTGGGCATCACCGAGATGAACTGCGCGTTTACATGAAAGAGGGGAAGCACCATAAAATGGCAATCCTCCGGTACCACCTTATACCCCTGAGCCCCAAAGATGCCTGCAAAAATGGCATTGGCGTGGGTGAGTTGCACCGCCTTCGGTCGCGAGGTGGTTCCTGAGGTAAAGAGCATCATTAGATCATCCTCAGGATCAATTTTTACCTGAGGGACAGAGGGAACCGTATCCTTGAGCATATCCTGAATAATGAGGGCATTGGGATAGAGTTTTTGATTGGGGTAGAGAGGGGAGGTTCTAGCTAATACGATATGCTTTACCCGAGGGCACTTATCCACAATGCTCCCATACATATCCATATAACTTGGCTCAGTAATGATGGCAACACAATCTGAGAAATTGATAAAATATTCCATCTCAAAGGGGGCACAGAGAACATTAGTGGGTATCATTACCGCCCCCAGTTTAGCGAGCGCAAACCAGGAGAAGAGATACTCAGGAGAATTGAGCAAGTGGACATTCACCTTATCATCCTTTTTGATACCAAGGTTATGAAGGATAGTAGCGTACTTATCAACCTGCTCATTAAACTCTCGATAGGTGTAGCGATGAACGTTTCCCACCCGATCCTCAAAAACGATGAATTCCCTGTCAGCAAAAGCATCTGCCTTCATCTCCACCAGCCATCGTAACGTTCTGTTTCCTATAATATCCATGATTCCTCCCTCCCTCAACTTTAGTTGGTGTTTCCTTACTCCTGCAAAAAAGTGGTAACTAGTGTCCGAACGAAAACCCCTGTGTTCGTTCTATTGTCATTTCGACTGAAAGGAGAAATCTTTGAAT
>CAYYOQ010000121.1:0-6986 GCA_964473235.1 uncultured Thermodesulfobacteriota bacterium
CGCAATCTCCTTTTCCAGCACATCCCGCGAGGCAGTAATGTTCTTCAAATTGCCTACCATCTGATTAAACGACTGTGCGAGATCACCTATCTCGTCTCGTGTTGCTACCTCTAACCTTTCATCCCACTTTCCCTCACCCACCTTAACGGCAAAGTCTCTCAACTTAGTTATAGGGTTAGAAACGGTACGGGCAAAAAATGAGATAACCACCATGGTAAAGACAGCAATCGCTATAAAAATAGCTGCCAGCTTGTTTCTCAAGGCAACCGCAGAGGCAAAGGCAAGCTTTTGAGGTACATGAATCGCCAATGTCCACCCATTGCCCCTAAAGTCTGCATACCCCCGTTCACGAGCAAGGGCACAAATGTATTTTTCTCCTGACTCATGCTCATGCATGATAGTGCCCACATTCCTGCCGGCTAATAACTTTTGTATAGCATCCCAGTTATAGATAGTATCGGTTAAAATAGTTCCCCGGTCATGATTAGAGAAAATCCGTATTCCTCTTTTATCAGCCACCTCCACTTCTATATTCTCATCCCCTCCATAGACTCCGCTCACCTCTTTGACCACCTCGTATAATTTAAATACCGGTATTCTCGCCACCACATACCCAACGGTTTCGCCACCTGAGTTCCTCACCGGAGAAGCAAAATGTATCACCGGTATCCTGAGCGAAGGAGACATAGCTACATCTGACGCGTTGCTCATCTTCCCCTGCAACACCTCTTCCCAGTGAGGACTCATGGGGTCTTGCGTATTCAGAAGCAATCCTGAGGTATCGGCGATCCTGACCCTCTCCAGGGTATAAAATGAGAAGGATATATAACTCTTATAGGTGTTGCGAAATACCAACAATCGCTCCGTAATCTGTTTTCGGGTGGAAGAGGGGGAAGTGAGTATCGCATCCGTAGCGATAATTTTGAGGTCTGAGTGCCTCTCATACAGCACTCTATCTATCTCATCGACTACATCGTGGGCCAATTCTTCCAAGCTACTCCTTATCTGTAACTCAATGGTGGAAATGAGTGAGTAATACACAAAGGAGGTGATAACCACGGCAATACATAAAATAAGTCCGCCCGATAAGAAAGTGAATTTAGTTCGAAATCTCATTTTTCTTCTCTCGCTAACTGCTCCAAGAAACATGGTTCGATAATGCTATGGAGATTGTACCGTTTTGACAACTGTCCGTGCTCCTCATAAAATTTTATTACCATCTGACCCGCTCTATATAATGTCATCGACCCCTTTGCGTCCGTCATCACTTTGAGGTTCTCTCTCACATCAGGAAACTGAATCCCACTGAACCCGCTCTCCAATTCTTTCGCGGAAGCACCCATTGCCCTCGCTGCTATCTCCATCGCTTCACCCCTGTGTGAAGAGGTGAAACCTTTTGCTTCCAGAATTGATCTGAGGATGCGTAGTATATCATCTGGTCGCTCCCTCACCACCTTTGCCCTGAACGCCAGTACATCAATGATAACTCCCGGTACGTCACCAGCTTTCGCAAGTATCTTATACCCCTTTTGCAGAGCACGGGACTTGATAGGTTCCCAGGTGTGGCCGGCATCTATCTTACCTTCCTCGAGGGCAGTAAGCACCTCCAATGCAGGGATGATCTCAAATTGGACGTCAGCCTCATTTAACCCGACTCTTTCCAATGCCCCTAAGACAAAAATATGGGAAAAAGAGTTGATTCCTTCAAAACTCACCTTCTTACCTTTGAGATCGGAGAGCGAGCGTAATTCTGGCCTCCCCACGATCACATCTCCTGTGACTGAAAAATCTACCACGTAGACTACTTGAGTTGGAATCACCTCTTCATTAAGCATAATAATATCAGGAAAAATACCGAATAAACCGTCAAGCTCCCCTCTTCGATACGATTCAACTACCTCAACAGTATCCTTCTTCCACAGCAATTCTACGCTCACCTTATGCTCTTTAAAAAAACCTTTTTCTTCAGCTATAATGGCATGCGCATACCCGGGCCATATACATAACCCTATTCTGATCGGTCTTTTCACCTCCGTTCTGCTGCAATTCAACCCGACAATAACAACTATGGTTAAGACGCCACATAGAACGTGTATCTTATGATAATGATTCATCCATCCTATCCTCATCCTCTTTCGATCTCTCTCACCCATTGCCTTCTCCCACACGGGAGGTAATTCCTGAAAACTCCTTTTCCTCCCATAGGATAAAGTATCGACAAAACCGTCACATTACTTACATATGGCATGGGGTCAGGCTTAAGTAATTAAGTATTTCTTCTTTTTGGGGTGAATGAGAACTTGCTCCGCCATTTCCATTTTTTGTGCGAAAAGGTTATCCTTCCTCAATCTCTCTTCTAACTTCCGAATAGACGCACTCATCACTTCGGGATCCCGTTTGAAATGCTCAGCAATTTCTCTATTTTTATATCTACTCAACTTCCTCCCTAAATATCCCACCATCGCACGTCCCCATGCTCCTTTACGATTACGGGTCTGGCTATACAATAAATCAGATTCTATCTGAAATATCGATCCCACGTGAGAAGCTATTTCCATAATTGAGATATCATACCTCACCGGCAGTTCCTCATTCAGGTTTCTATGAACATCCTCAATAAATTCCTCTGCCCCTATAAACCTCTGGTCTTTTAATTGATAAAGATCAGCTCGGTGACCACTACTTATACGACTCATTACAAAATTATTATACAATTTCCTTGCCGATGATTTCCTCTTCGAAAACTGAACCAAAAGAAAATCTCTGTCAACCAGACTGTCCTCCCCTTTGCTCATATACGACCGGCAGCTACTCCACTGATAATCAGAAGGATTTTTCACCAACCCTGCCCGCACCGGATTTAAATGAATATACGCTGAAAGCTCTAAAAAATAAGTATCCTTCTCACATACAATTGCCTGGTGGCGCCCCTGAAAAAGATGTCCACTTTTTCTATATCTGCTGTTAAAACGACGCGTGTAGCGAAACAGAAGCCCATGCATCAGCTGCGAGAGAGGGTTCTCTCTCACCTCAATTAAAAGATGGAAATGGTTGGGCATTAATACATATGCGTACAAGAAGAACTGTAAACGTTCCTTATACTCACTTAATAGCTTCAAATAGAGCTGGCAGTCTGTCTCATCATGGAAAATATTCTGTTTCCCATTCCCACGGGCAATTACATGGTAGAATGCACCAGGAAAATGGATACGAGGTTTTCGAGCCATGATTCCACCAATAGCTAAAATAAATGTAAAAATCAATAATTAATTACTTAAGCCTGACCCCATATTGTACTGACGAACTCACAGAAAAGTTCCCAGGTGCTTTTCTATATAGTACGCCGCCTTTTTATCGATAACTTCAAACTGTATCCCAAACCCTTCTCGCTGTTTCCCCTTTTGGCGTATGATCCCATGCACTACTATCGGTTCATCTACTCCCGGGAGCTCAAACTTGAGTGTGAGTCGGGAGGCGATAGGGAAAAAATCAAATTCTTCTGATTTTTTGATGAGGCAGCCACCGAGGGAAAGATTGGCAGTCAATCCGGTCTTTAAGGTAGCGATATCTTGAACCTTAATTGCAGTAGTAAAACGGGGATGGTTTCTTTTCTCTTGCATGATAAGTTCCTCAAGGTTTGTAAGTGAAGACATGGATGATTTACTTTGTTGATTCGGGAATCTTCTCGAGTGTTTGTTGTAAGGAAGGGAGTACGTTTTCGATAACATCCTATACAGCATCTACATCGACGCCACAGTAGTCAATGATTACCTTACCCCCTATATTCTCACTTTTTTTAACGTGAGTACTTTATCTTCTCATTGTCTATCACCTACATTATTTTTTCTATCACTATTAGTGCAAAAAAAATGCGGTTCTCTGATGTGCTCGCTTTTACAGAGGGGGCAGCGGCTGGGAGAGCGGATCGCACTTCTTTTGCTAAAGGTGAATCCACAGGCCAGGCATTCGGGGGGGGTTATTCCAAAGTTACTCTTGAGGGATCTGTGTACGTGTTCTAAGTGTACATACACTTCTTTTTGGGGGATACGCATGGTTCTAGAGATATCCTGTGCAGTCCACTCCCCGGTGCGGAGCAGTTCTATAATCTCTTTTCTTATAGTCATGTGAAAAGATACATATTTTAAACAGGTGAGGGGGGAGCTTTTTTACTCATTGCTATTTTTCACTGCTGCGATAACACCATTGGTTACCCCTCGGAGAGTGAAGCCTCGTTACCTTCAAGCTTTTTTTCAAATAGTGCTCTCTGTTTTTCAAACGTGATGGTGAGCTGCTCTAGCTCATCAAAGAGACGATCAATTGAGAGCTGAGAGTGGTGAATGGACTGAGAAAGCTCTACTATCTTCGCAGCATTTTGCATTTGCGAGGCCCTCTCTAACGCTGCGTGCAGCTCACTGAGATTCTTTTCATGTGCTTCGATATCGTTTTCTACCTCTCTCATTCGTTGCTCGAGGGGTTTGAGAACCTTCGCGCGCTCAATGATAGTTTCGGAGCGTGTGCGCCTCAGTTCTCTTCTGCGCTGTTTTTCACCTAATTTCTTTTCGCGTTCTCCCTGGCGAGCAGAACGGGTAAGTACTTCTTCATCTCCCCAGCCACCTTTTTCCAGAAAGCGCTGATAGCTGCCCTCCATTACCATGATACCGCCATTGGTAAATACAATCAATCGCTCAGCGAGGGCGTGGAGAAACATCTCGTTGTGGGTAACCATTACCACGGCACCCTCAAAGCTGTCAATTGCGGCAAGCAACGCATCGCAAGACTCCATGTCGAGGTGATTGGTGAGCTCATCCAGCAGCAGCAGATTAAGGGGGGTTACCAGGAGCTTGCCCAGCATTACCCTGCACCTCTCTCCTCCTGAGAGCACACTGATCTTCTTGAGCGCTGCATCATTTTCAAACATCATGGCACCACAGATATTTCTTGCCAGCTGCCTCTCTACTTCCGGGAGAGATGCAGTAATTTCCTCCTCGATCGTCCTTGTTTCAACCAGGCTGCTGATGTTGGTTTGCTCAAAGTACCCCATGGTGGTGCGCGGGTTGTAAGTGATGGTGCCACCCTGGGGTGTAAGTGCTCCTGCCAGAAGTTTGAGCAGAGTGGTTTTCCCTTTCCCATTTTTGCCGATGACACACACGCGGTCACGGGGACCAATGCTGATGGTAAAATTTCTAATAAGCGAATTATCGGGAGTATAGAAGAAAGAAAGATCACGGATGCTTAGGACATACTTTCCATAAAATGTATTACTCCGAAATGAGAAGTCGAGTGTTTTAAGCCTCTCCAGCTTCTCACGTTTTCCCATCTTTTCAAGGGTTTTAATCCGGGACTGCACCAGATTGGTGAGCTTTGCTTTTGCTCGATAGCAGCGTATGAACTCTTCGATTTCCTTTCGCCGGCGTTCATCCTTCATGCGAGTCTTTTCATAGACTTCTTCATCTTGGGCGATGTGTGCGTAAAACTTTCCAGTAGTTCCTGCCATCTTACGTATTTTTTTTCTGTGTATTCCCAGGATGTGGGTAACCACTTTGTCCATGAAACTTCGATCGTGGGTGATGAAAATAAGTTCATGAGGCCAGTTTAGCAAGAACCGCTCAACCCAGCGTATCGAGGTGATGTCAAGGTAGTTGGTTGGTTCATCGAGGAGAAGGAGGTTGGGTTCCGATACAAGCACCTTGGCCAGGTTCAGACGCACCTGGTGTCCTCCCGAGAATTCCCTGGGGTGGCGTTGCATGTCCTCGTTGGAAAATCCTAGTCCCGCAAGAATTTTTTCCACTTCCCAGTGGTGATCCTGCTTGCCGGAGAGGAGCCCCTTCATGGCTTCTTTCAGTACCGTGTCTTCAGTAAATTCAAGCTGCTGGCGAACATAGCCTATACGGTAGTGTTTAGGAATGGTGATCGTACCTGCATCGGGATATTCTTCGCCGACGATGAGGCGGAGGAGGGTAGTTTTCCCATGCCCGTTTCTTCCTACCAAACCGACTCGTTCCAGGGGATTAATTCCGAAACTAGCTCCGTCGAATAACACCTGCTTTCCGAAGCTTTTAGTGAGGTTCTCAACATTGATCATAGAAGTACTACTATCTGCTTAGGGTAACCTTATCCGGTACGTTCAATAGCTCTAGAGTATACCGTTTCGCGAAATGAATAGCAACATTCCTCAACGTATTTTATTCCTGTCGTTAGTTCCTCTACCACCATGCATCTACAGGAATTTGTAAATAATTTCTTTTAGTGGTCAAAGGACGGTAGTGTGAGCTTAGCATACGAAGCAAGGTGGAAGGATAATTTTAAAGTGGGAAAGGTTTACTCCGTTAGAAAGCCCCACATTCATGGCGGAGTGTATGCAAGGCGTTTATAGAAGTCTTACACAGTGATAACGCATCATACTGATCCAAAAGATAAGTTTGGGTGGGGTTTAAAGCCCCATCCAAACTTTCTAATGGAGTTTATTTGAGGAGCCAGCCGTGTTCTCTTCCACTGAAGTGAGCGTTTTTCCCTATAATGAGGTGATCGTGAACAATGATATCCACGGCGGAAGCGGCCTTTTCCAGATCTTCGGTAAGCTTTTTGTCAGTAGGGGAGGGTGTGGGGTCTCCACTGGGATGGTTGTGAACAAAGATCAGGGCAGAGGCGTTGTGTCGTAGAGCTCCCTCAATGACTTTACGGGGATATACTGCTGTCCGGTTGACAGTACCTTCCTCCAGAAACTCGACATCGATTACCTCGTTTTTGGTGGTGAGGTAAATGACGGCAAATTTTTCATTCCTCTCACCGGAAAGTGCATACTGGCAAAAATTAAATACCTCCTGGGGGGAACGTAACACTTCTTTATTTTTGATTTGTGTTTTAAGGTATAAAGTGGTTCCCTCTTTTAAAAGTTTTATAAGTATAGCTGTTCGCTCACCAATGCCTTTAAGGGAGCTGAGCTCTTCAAGGGAGGCATCAAATATCCCCTTGATGCCGTCAAAGCG
>CAYYOQ010000122.1:0-3206 GCA_964473235.1 uncultured Thermodesulfobacteriota bacterium
TTTACCTCTGAGTCAGTGACTGAGGGACATCCGGATAAGGTTTCTGACCAGATATCTGATTCGATCCTTGATGCGATTATTGCCAAGGATAAGAAAGCTCATGTAGCCTGTGAAACAATGGTAACCACCGGAATGGCGATCGTGGCGGGTGAAATAACTACCAGTTGCTATGTTCATATTCCTGATATTGTGAGGGAAACGATAAAGGGTATTGGTTACAACGATTCCAGCATGGGGTTTGACTGGGAAACGTGTGCGGTCATCACTTCCATCGATACCCAGTCGCCTGATATTGCCATGGGCGTCGATGTGAAAAAG
This sequence comes from uncultured Thermodesulfobacteriota bacterium, assembly GCA_964473235.1. GTDB lineage: Bacteria > Desulfobacterota > WTBG01 > WTBG01 > WTBG01 > CAYYOQ01. The sequence continues at coordinate 319 of CAYYOQ010000122.1, forward strand.
GGGAAAGAGCAGGGTGCAGGGGACCAGGGGCTGATGTTTGGCTATGCCTGCTCTGAAACTCCAGAGTTGATGCCGATGTCCATCATCTACGCCCATAAGCTTGCCCGCAGACTCGCTGAGGTGAGGAAAACCGGTGTCCTCGATTTCTTAAGACCTGATGGTAAAACTCAGGTTACTGTTGAGTATCTCAATGAGCATCCAAAAAGAGTAGACACTGTGGTAATTGCAGCTCAGCATTCCCCCACCGTAAAATATAAGGTATTGCGAGAAGGTATTGTAGAGGAGGTTATCAAGAAGATCATACCCCCGAAAATGTTAGATGGTAAAACCAATTTTCACATTAACTCCACTGGTCGTTTTGTGGTGGGGGGACCTAAAGCTGACTGCGGCTTAACTGGAAGAAAGATCATTTGCGATACCTATGGGGGACAGGGGAGCCATGGTGGCGGTGCATTTTCCGGGAAAGACCCTTCAAAGGTTGACCGTTCAGCGTCCTACATGGCACGCTACATTGCAAAGAACGTAGTCGCTGCAGGGTTAGCGAGAAAGTGCGAGGTGCAACTATCCTACACCATTGGCGTTGCTGAGCCGGTTTCCGTAATGATTAATACCTATCGTACCAGTAAAATTCCACCTGATGATATCGCAAAACTGGTGAGGAAATATTTCTCTCTTAAGCCGGCGGAGATGATCAAGTATCTCGATCTGCTGAGACCAATCTATAAGAAGACCGCAGCCTATGGACACTTTGGGAGAACCGAACCTGAGTTTACCTGGGAACGGACAGATATGGCTGATAAACTAAAGAAAGCAGCTGGTATCTAAGGTGTTGAACATTAGATATTCACATTTATTTCAAGTTTCTAGCATCTTGTATCATAGTGTTCCATACTATACGAACGAGTAACTGTCATTGCGAGGAGGCAATGACAGCCGACGACGCAATCTCTTTACAAGGATCAAACTATATTCTTCAATCTTTAGAAAGGAGATTGCCACGCCCTTCGGGCTCGCAATGACTGTAAGGTTAGGTATGCGAAAACAAGATACGAGGTACTGGATTTAGATTTCGGAGTTGTTTTGATGAAACATATAAGAGGAGAGGTTAATGGATCATCATATTAAAAATATCGGTTTGGCGAAAAAGGGGATGTTACGCATCGAGTGGGCTAACCAGAGTATGCCGGTATTGAATCTGATTAAAGAGAGGTTTCAGCGTGAAAGACCCCTCAAAGGCTTAAGACTTGCTGCCTGCCTCCATGTGACCACTGAAACGGCCAGCCTCATGGATACCTTGAAGACGGGTGGCGCGCAATTGACGCTCTGTGCTTCAAACCCTTTAAGTACCCAGGATGATGTTGCTGCCGCGTTGGTCAAGTATCATAAAATCCCTGTCTTTGCTATCAAGGGAGAAGACCGCACCACCTACTACCGACATATCAATGCGGCGCTTGATCTGAAGCCGCTGGTTACTATGGATGATGGGGCAGATCTGGTTTCAACGATCCATTCTAAAAGAACTCAATTGGTACAAGGGATTATTGGAGGTACCGAGGAAACGACCACAGGGGTGATCAGGCTTCGGGATATGGCTCGAAAGAAGGTGTTACGTTTCCCTATCATTGCGGTCAATGATGCCCATACCAAGCATCTCTTTGACAACCGTTACGGTACCGGGCAGAGCACCATCGATGGCATTACCAGGGCAACCAACAGGCTGATGGCGGGAAGTACTTTTGTGGTCTGCGGGTATGGGTGGTGTGGTCGGGGAGTGGCCATGAGAGCTAAAGGGATGGGAGCCAATGTGGTGGTAACGGAGATAAACCCCTTACGGGCGCTCGAGGCTACCATGGATGGCTTCATGGTGATGCCGCTCACTAGAGCAGCTACCATTGGTGATTTTTTCTGTACCCTCACCGGTGATAAGCATGTGATAGACAAAAAACATTTTCTCCTGATGAAGGATGGCGCCATTGTATCCAATTCGGGGCACTTCAATGTTGAGCTCAACCTTGAGGCACTTGCCCGGCTCACTAAGAGCAGACGACAGATGAGGGAATTTGTTGAGGAGTATCGGTTAAAGAACGGGAAGAGGATTTATGTGCTGGGTGAGGGGAGATTGATTAATCTCACGGCTGCCGAAGGACATCCCTCAAGTGTAATGGATATGAGCTTTGCCAACCAGGCGCTGGCGGCTGAATACCTGCTCAAGAAGGGAAAGCAGCTCAGTAAGCAGGTCTATGGAGTACCCACGGAAATCGATGAGATGATTGCCAAGATGAAGTTAAAAGCGATGGGTATTAAGATTGATACCTTGACCGAAGAACAAAAGGAGTATTTATCATCCTGGGAGGCAGGTACCTGAGAGGTTAATGCATCAGGCGGTAGTAATGAGGTGTAGGAATCATGAAGGATAGGCTGGGTGTACTTTTTGTAATCTTTCATTTCCTCTATTTTGCCCAGATATATCCTTTCATCCATTTTCACCCCGTTAACCATCAAGGTGGATTACGGATAGAAGTTCACCTCCACCTCATGGATTACCATGACGACGATCATGCAGACCACCATGATGATCACTTTCATGGTGGAAAAGATCACCTCATTACCGCTGGAGCTTTAAGGAAACTAGAGCTTTCAAAAACACTAAGCTCATCTCTTAACTTTTTTGTTGCTTCAAGTGTTATTACCCCTGAAATATCAGCACATGGTTCTGCTTCCCCGGAGGTTTTCCCTTCTCTCATTTTACTACAACTTGTTACCTCTCTCAATTTAACCCGCAATCCACCTTGCCTTTGCTAAAGTTTTTTACTAATTTGTTGCTATTGCTTCTTCAGCTATTTAATTTACACTATTGTGCTACTCTGGTAATGGTGGAATCAGCTTTG
>CAYYOQ010000122.1:3306-6913 GCA_964473235.1 uncultured Thermodesulfobacteriota bacterium
ATCTCAAACGGAGAAACCAAGTTTATCGATGTGGCAACGGACAGTCTCATGCTCCTGGGAGATCTGCACTTTTTGATTGCAGTGGTGCTTGGTTCAGGGGAGCTTGAGATTACCATGGAGAAATCAGATAGTGGTGGGCAGTTGGTGATGATGACCGGGATTGCCACCTCCTCTCACGGTGCTTCAACTCCTATTTTCAAAACGGGCTTTACCCCCAATGCCTTAAGCGAAACCGTGGAGGTAGGCAATGAGGAAGTTCCCAATGGCTTTCTTTATCTGATTACCGGTGTACTTTTTTCTCTGGGAGGGGTTGGCGAAGAAGGTGGCTATAGCATAGAGCTGGCGTTTTAAAATTCGATACTCGGTAAAGGAGGAGGTAGACAATGAGAACGTTAAGGATACTATGGAATACGCTCTTAATGATAAGCTTTTTGATGACACTTAACACCCCAGTATCGTTTGCCACAGATGAGGAGATACTTAAGGAACTGGAGAGATTAAAACAGCGGATAGAGCAGCTGGAGAAGAAGCTTGCCGAGCAGGAGGTAAAAAACCAGGAGCAGGATAAAGAGGTAACCTCCATTAAAGGTTCAAAAGATTTTGAAGAGCTGGTCAAGATTAAGGAGGCGATAGGGAATCTAAAATTTGGTCTGGGGGCAACCGGCATCGTGCAGGGCACCCTTAATAATGATGAGAACTACAAGCGGGTGCGCGACTATGAGCGGGATGGTGATGTGGTGGACGGATCCTACTCGGTTGACTTGACGGTTGAGTCGCCGATAGGGGAGCACGGCGCTGCCTTTATGCATCTCGAGGGAGGAGAGGGGGCAAATGTCACCGATGAGGTGGCGGGGCTCACCGGGGTGAATGCCGATGCCTTGGATGATGACGGGGATTTAGAGATTGCTGAGCTCTGGTACGAGCACTCCATTAAAGACGACCGGGCTATCCTCACCGTTGGAAAACTTGACCCTACAGTCTACTTTGATAGCAACGAGGTGGCCAATGATGAAACCACCCAGTTTCTGGCAGATATATTTGTGAATAACATCGCGGTGAACTGGCCAGATGACTACACCGGAGGAATGAGACTGACATTTAACCCCCATAAGCTTGTAGCCGTAAACCTTGGGGCATTGGAAGCGGATGGAGATTTCGAGGATATTTTTGAAGACACCTTTGGGATAGGTGAGGTTCATTTTAAGCCCACGATGGGGGGGCGACAGGGTAACTATCGGATATACGGATGGGTGAACGGAGGAGACCATGAGGAGTGGGAGGTGCCATGGAGGTGGTCTGGGAGGAACATCAGAATTTTGGGAATACCGGTAGAGGAGTTTGGCTGGTGGCGGTACTGGGGAAACATGCATGATAATGAAACGGGGAAAGGGTTTGGGTTAAGTTTTGATCAGGAGCTAAGTGATACTGTCACTGCGTTTCTACGCTATGGAATGCAGAGTGATGACATCTATGAGGCGAAGTACTCCTGGAGCATCGGGGGACAGGTGAAGGGAAATTGGTGGAGGAGGCCGGAGGATGTGTTTGGGATAGCCTATGGGCAGGCGGTGTTAAGCAGTGAGTATGAGAGGTTTTTAAAGGGGTACGGGTTAGAGCCAGGGGATGAGGGGCATTTTGAGGCGTACTATCGGTATCAGTTGAATGATCACCTGGCGATATCCCCTGATATTCAGGTAATCCATAATGTGGCGGGGATTGAAGATGCCCACACTGTCACCGTGTTTGGGTTGAGAGGACAGGTTGATTTCTAAAATTTTCGATAGTACAACTTTTATAGTCTGGTAAAAAGTCAAAGATCAGACGACAACTTGAAAAGCTTCAGATACAAGGTGCCTACATACGAATGAAGTGTAGATTGTTTCTTTTATAAGAACCAAAGTCCCGCTTTTCACAGAATATTTCTATTTCTTTTTTTGGAATGCTGAGCGTTGATTTTCTATTCATTTTTTACCTATTGAGCTGAGAGAAAATTTCAAATATCTTTGGCTAGAATTTAGCATTTTGTATTTTCCCCCTGCACCCTGAACCCCGTCCCCTGAGCATGTCTTTTTCATTCTGTTTCTTGCTCTCTGTAACTCATAATTGATAATTCATAATTTGTAATTGTTCTACTGATCCCTGTCCCCTCTATTCTTTTTACAGACTAAGCTTGACGGGAAGTGGTAACCGGGTTATCCTTGAGTCATGGCTCTCACTTCAGACACCATATTACAGTTTATCCGCTCTGAGACTACCCACCCCATGAGCATCCAGGAACTGGCGCGAGGAATGAAAGTCAGCCAGACTGAGTACCCCTCATTTCGGCGGTGTGTGAAAAAGCTCATTAAGGAAGGTCGTGTGGTCCGGCTCAAACGAGGACGGATTGGACCGGCCGACCAGATGGATATTGCCGTCGGGACTATTTCTGTTAATCGTTCCGGGCGGGGCTTTCTTGAAACTGAAGGCACCTCCGAAGACATTATGATACTCGATAGCGGGTTGCTGACAGCTCTGGATGGCGACCGGGTAATGGTTCGCCTGGTCGGAGAGCGGTTTGGTCGTCAGGCAGGAGTGGTGATCAAGGTGCTGGAACGATCGGACAGAAATATTGTCGGCATACTGCACAACCAGCATGGCCTGCTCTTTGTCCGTCCGGACAACCCGCGAATTCATCGCGATATCTATATTGCTCCTGCTGATTCTTTTAATGCGAAGGACAGCGAAAAAGTGGTGGTGAAGCTGACCGCGTGGGATGATCCCCATTCCAACCCGTGCGGCAAAGTGACCGAGCGGCTCGGTTATCCGAATGCCCCGGGAGTCGATATGCTCACTACCATCAGAAGCTATAACCTTCCCGATAGATTTTCGGCTGAAATAATGAACCAAGCCGAAAAAGCGGCCGGTGTCGATACGACCGAAGAACAGCAGCGCCGGATCGACCTCACTGGTGAGTGTATCTACACTATTGACCCGTCAGATGCCAAGGATCACGACGATGCCATTTCAATATCAAAAACTGAGAGAGGATATCGTCTGGGCGTGCACATTGCCGATGTCTCGTTCTACGTTCCCGAGGGGTCGGCACTCGACATTGAAGCCCTTAAGCGGGGCAATTCGGTGTATCTGCCCGGTATGGTCATACCGATGCTTCCTGAAGTCTTGTCGAACGACGTCTGTTCGCTACGTCCCAACCGGAAACGATTAGCGCAATCGGTGATTATCGACTTTGACCACCAAGGGAAAGTGCTTGGCTGGCAAATTATGGATACGGTTATCCGCTCGCACGCAAAGTTGTCATACGAGGAAATCCAGGAGTTTTTCAACAGCCAGACGGTCAGCTCACGGATCTCGCGGGTAGCCGACAGTCTGAGACTGGCCCGTGAACTGGCAACGGTGCTCACAAAACGGCGTGCGATCAACGGCTCGCTTGATTTCGATCTGCCCGAAGCAAAGATCATCCTGAACCAGCAGGGGGAGGTGCTTGAGCTAGGAAGCAGGGTCCGACTCGAGTCGCACCGTCTTATAGAAGAATTCATGCTGGCTGCTAACCAGGCAGTGGCACTTGAGATCTTCCGCAAAGGTAAGCCACTCTTGTATCGTGTGCACGATA
>CAYYOQ010000123.1:0-6911 GCA_964473235.1 uncultured Thermodesulfobacteriota bacterium
GCAGTGCCGAGACTTCGCATGAGGTCAGAACCCAACATCCCACGTGCACCAACAACCAGTATCTTCAAGAAATCCCCCTATGTTTTAAATTCCAAATCTCAAATCCCAAATCTCAAACAATTTCAAATGATCTCCGTTTAAATTAAAGCGTTTCTCATTTTGATCATTGGGATTTGGTGCGTGTGATTTGGAATTTACCTATCTCCATACATTCTCTGATAGTAGGAACGATACTCACCACTTTTTATTTTTTTCCACCACCCCGCATGGTGACGATACCAGGCAACGGTGTGCCGTATCCCTTCTTCAAAGGAGCGTTGAGGATACCATCCCAATTCCCGCGCAATCTTAGCGGTATCAAGGGCATAGCGCCGGTCATGCCCGGGTCTGTCTTTCACAAATCGTAGCAGTGACTCAGGCTTGTTGAGCTCTTTAAGAATAATCTTTACAACTTCTAAATTGGTTTTTTCGCAATTACCTCCTACATTATAAATCTCACCCTCTTTACCCCGGTGGAGCACCAGATCAATCGCAGCACAATTGTCCTCTACCTGCAGCCAGTCTCGGACATTAAGCCCATCACCATAGAGGGGAAGTGGTTCATCAACCAAAGCGTTGGTAATGAAAAGAGGAATAAACTTCTCGGGAAATTGGTAGGGACCGTAGTTATTCGATGAGCGGGTGATCATCACCGGCAGCCTGAAGGTTTCATAGTAAGCCCTCACCAGATGATCTGCTCCCGCTTTGCTGGCTGAGTAGGGACTGTTAGGAGAAAGAGGGGAGTGTTCGGTAAAAAGCCCTTGAGGCCCCAGAGAGCCATATACCTCATCGGTAGAAATCTGGATAAACCGTTTCACCTGGTGTGCCCTTGCTGCCTCCAGCAGTACCTGGGTACCTGTGATATTGGTGGTGATAAAACTGGAGGCATCCTCAATGCTTCGGTCAACGTGAGACTCCGCGGCAAAATTAACTACTACCTCAATGCCTTCTGTAAACACCTGGCGTACCAAAGATACATCAGCGATATCGCCTTTAACAAACCGGTAAAAGCGTTCACCGGAGATATCAGCAAGGTTTTCAAGATTTCCTGCGTAGGTCAGCGTATCGAGGTTAATCACCTCGTACGCCGGGTACTTGCTATGGAGGTAACGAATAAAGTTAGAGCCGATAAAACCAGCCCCACCGGTAACCAGTAGTTTCATGGTATCACTCTCTACCCATCTGCCCTATCCCAGCTATAGGGGATGTCATTATGGTGAGGATCTATCCGGAACTCATCGGGGTCCTGATAGTGGTAGGTTTCAGTAGGGCAGTTGACGACCATTGCCTCCTCGTCACTTATGCACTTAAACCCATGGAGGACGAGAGGAGGAATCTGTAGGAGGAGAGGGTTATGATCACCCATAAAGAATTCATTGATCTCACCTCTGGTAGAAGATGTCTCTCGATGGTCATAGAGTACAATCTTCATCATCCCCTTTACCACTGCCATGGTATCTGTCTGTTGCTTATGGTAGTGCCATCCCTTGACTACCCCCGGATAGGCGCTCGTTACATAGACCTGGCCAAATTTGATGAAAAGCTCATCGTCGGCTCTGAGCATCTCCATCAAACGACCTCTCTCGTCAGGAATAATCTTAAGCTTCTTAATCTTGACCCCTTCAATCATATCCATCCCTCCACCACTATGCTACACTTTATTTGCCCCACTTTCAGCAACCAGCGTGCTGGCAAGAAGCAACGAATCGAAGGTACCCGCATCACTCCACCACCCATCTAAAATATCATAGGTCATGGTACCCCGCGCAATATATTCATTATTGACATCAGTGATCTCAAGCTCGCCCCGTGACGAGGGCTTGAGCGTCTTGACGATATCAAACACCGCGTAGTCATACAGATAGATTCCTATCACCGCATACTTTGAGGTGGGCGTCTGAGGTTTCTCTTGAATGCGGACAATCCGGTCTCCCACGATTTCTGGAACGCCGAATCGCTGGGGATCGGACACTTCCTTCAACAGGATTTTAGCCCCCTCCTTCTGCTTCTCAAATGCCTTTACCGCACCTGTAATATTCTTCTCAATGAGGTTATCCCCGAGCACCACACAGATCTTCTCCCCATCGGCAAAGAATTCGGCTAACTTCAGTGCTTCTGCAATGCCTCCCTCGCCCTCCTGATAGGTGTAGTTGATATGTTTCAGACCAAATTCCTTCCCATTCCCCAGAAGCTTCAAGAAATCGCCCGCATTGTTTCCACCAGTGACAATCAAGATATCATCAATGCCCGCATTAATGAGGGTGGTGAGCGGATAGTAAATCATAGGTTTATTGTAGATAGGGAGGAGGTGCTTGTTGGTTATCTTGGTGAGGGGAAAGAGCCGCATCCCCAGTCCCCCGGCTAAAATCACTCCTTTCATTATCCTTTACTCCTCTCCCAAATAGATACCTTCGCCTTGTCGCTGCCGACTCAAATTGCTATGTTTAAAATACAAATCTACTCATTAGTCAAGACAATTCTCTCCTGCACACACTTCATAATGCGGGTGAGAATATCCTCTCTTCCCTCTCTGGTAACCGCTGAAAAACGGACGAGCTCTCCCTCATCTAACATAAAAAAATTCTTGATGAGTTTCTCCTGGGCACTGCACTTACTTCTGGAAAGTTTGTCGGCTTTGGTCAGTATCACCAGAAAGGGAATATCAAAGGTTTCAAACCACCTCATGAGAGAGGCATCATCGGTACTCGGTTGCCTCCTGATATCGAGGAGCAACACCACCAATTTGAGCGTTGACCGATGCCTGAGGTAGTCTTCCACCATAGGTTTCCACTGCGCCCTCACCTCACGTGGAACGTTGGCAAAACCATATCCCGGGAGATCAACAAAGTACATGCGCCCATTTACCAAAAAAAAATTGATCGTCTGGGTTCTCCCCGGAGTCACACTGGTACGGGCAATATTCTTCCGGTTCACCATGGTATTGATCAGAGCAGATTTACCTACATTGGATCTCCCCGCAAAGGCAATCTCCGGAAGCGTAGCCTTGGGATACTCAAAGCTCTTTACTGCACTGGTGATAAATTCAACCGAGTGTATTCTCATACACACAACCTATTGACTCAGCTTAAAGCCTAAGCTCTCTCTTGACCAATTCCCTATACGCACCCATTAGTTCCTGGGTGAGTGGACTAGGAGTTCCTCTCCCGAGAGGATAACCATCTATCTCTACCAGCGGCATAATCTCTATAAGGGAATTGGTGAGAAAGGCTTCATCCGCCGCAAGCAATTCACTGGGGGTAATCTTTGCCTCTCTCGCCTTCAGTGATTTCGCCTCAGCTATTTCAAGAATCACCTGACGGGTGATGCCGGGCAACAACCCCACCTCCTTTGCGGGGGTAGAGATAAGACCACCCTTAATCATGAAAAGAGAACTCACCGCCCCCTCAGTGACAAATCCCTCGGTGTTAATCATCAGTGCCTCATTAAAGCCTGCGTCTTTTGCCTCCCTCTTAGCAATGATATTATTGAGGTAGTTTAAAGTCTTCATGGTAAGGGTGGGAGTATGAGGGCTTGGCCTCACGCTCACGATTTTGCCTCGGTAACCCTTTTGATAGAGGGCTGGTGAGTAGGACACATATTCCCTGGTAATAATAATAAGATTAGGGACCCCACAGGTTGAGGGATCAGGTACCGTTGCGCCCTCCCCCCGGGTAACACTCACCCGAACATAGGCTTCATCCACACGGTTAGCATCAAGGATGTTATACACAGCTTCCTTTAAGAAATCAAAGCTAAAGGGGATGGGAAACCGTAAGTACTCGAGCGCGAGAAACAATCTCTGGAGGTGGTGTTCAAGTCTAAAAACCTTTCTGTGGTATGCCCGCATGGTTTCAAAGAGACCATTACCGTAGAGAAACCCGTGATCAAAGACAGAAATCTTGGCCTCAGTCTTGGGAACAAGATCTCCGTTAATGTACACTAGTTCAGCCATACCTTACAACTCTGCTATTAGGCTTGTCTGCGTGCACGCCTTCCAGCGTGCCAGCCAAAACACGCAACTCGAAACTCGTAACCTTCTTTATAACACTTAGCTGCATCTCACTAATGCACTAATAAAGAAAATAATATAGAGATACCATTGAGAAATCAATACAAAAATATGACATCCCTTTAAACAGAGCGCACCTTTAGACATTTGCTTGTTGCCACCGCGGTGGGAATGTGATAACCTATTTTTTGTAAAAAATGTTTTATGATGATACACCTAGTGCTCAGATGAAGTGGCATCTTATAGTTTTTACCGATTTGGATGGAACCCTCCTCGACCATACAACGTATTCCTTTAAACCAGCACTCCCTGCGCTCAAAGCGCTAGGAGCAAAAAACATCCCTGTCATCTTTTGTACCAGCAAGACCAGAGCGGAAATCGAAGCGCATAGACTCGAACTGAATAACATCCACCCTTTCATCTCGGAAAATGGCGGCGCACTCTTCATCCCCAAAAACTATTTTTCTCATAGCTTTCAATTTACCAGGGAAGATTCTCACTATTGTATCATCGAATTTGGAACCCCTTACCCGCAATTGAGAGAGGTATTCAATCAGATGTGCACCAGCCTGCCTGGAAAACTGAGAGGATTTGGTGATCTTTCAGCCCAAGAGGTAGCAGAGCTCTGTGGCCTTTCACTCGCTCAAGCCACGCTCGCAAAACAGAGAGAGTACGATGAGCCCTTCCTCCTTGATGATGAGGCCGCCGAGGAGACAGTTAAGGAGATAGCCACTCGTGCACACCTTCACCTTAATCGGGGTGGTCGTTTCTATCACCTCATTGGCAACTGTGACAAGGGGAAAGCAGTTCTCCACCTTAGAGACATTTATCAACAGAAATCGCCTCACATAAAAACAGTTGCGCTCGGAGACAGCCTCAACGATCTTCCCATGTTAGAGGCAGTAGATTATCCCATCCTGATTCAAAAACCTGATGGGAGCTATGATCCTTCAATAAAACTTGATAATCTGATCCTCGCTCCGGGGAGTGGTCCCTCGGGCTGGTGCAAAGCTATAGTAGAGCTCATTTCTAGACTCTGAAGCTTTACCCAATGAGCACTAAGTTCAAGGAGCATTTCATTTGAGGAGCGCTCTGCGTGAGGGAACTCGAAACCCGCAACAATAAAATTCCTACATCCCAAAATTTCTAAATTTTATTAAGGGGGTTTTTATGGCTGATTTTTATCAAACCGGTGTAGTAGCAACCTTTCATCGCCTTGGCCATGTTGACCTGGAGCGGATGGAAAGTAAACTGACCGAGTTCAATCGCCATCGCCCCATCGCCCTGGTGCTTCCTGCAACCTATGCAGAACTTGAGGCACCCGCCATACAACAGATTAAAAAAGAAATCGCAAAAATTCCCTACCTCAACGAAATCGTGGTCACCATGGGGAGAACCAATCAGGAGCAATTCATGCGGGCAAAAGAGTTTTTCTCTACCTTCCCTCAGCGAACCCGCGTAATCTGGAACACAGGCCCTGCGATCGGTGAACTCTACAAACTCTTAGAAGAGCATGGTCTCTACATAGGTGACGATGGAAAGGGCCGTTCCGCCTGGACTGCCTACGGTTACATTCTCTCCCGTGAGAAGAGTAAAGTCATCGCCCTGCATGATTGTGATATCGTCAACTACTCCCGGGAACTTCTGGGAAGGCTCTGCTACCCTACTGCCTCAACCAATATGGACTATGAATTCTGCAAGGGTTTTTATGCGCGGGTCACCGATCGCATGCACGGTCGGGTTACCCGTCTGTTCGTCACCCCCCTCATCAGAAGCCTGGCAAAACTTTTGGGTCCCATTCCCCTGCTTGTCTACTTAGACAGCTTCCGTTACCCCCTGGCAGGGGAATTTTCCATGATCACTGATCTCGCCCGCATCAACCGCATACCTGGCGACTGGGGGTTGGAGGTCGAAACGTTAGCTGAGGTGCTCCGCAATTGCTCCCCCATGAGAATTTGTCAGGTTGAACTCTGTGAGACCTACGAACACAAGCACCAGCCACTCTCAGCAGAAAATCCCAAAACCGGTCTGATGAAGATGTCCATAGACATTGCGAAAGCCATCTTCAGAAACCTGGCCATTGAAGGAGCCGTGGTGAGCCAAAGTCTTCTCAACACCTTGGTAATCACCTACCTACGCACTGCCCAGGACACCATAAAGCGTTACAATGACGATGCCGCCATCAATGGACTCACGTTTGACCGTCATCAGGAAACCCTCGCGGTTGAGGCATTCACTAAAGCCATCCAGATCGCGGGAAAGGAATTTCAGGAAGATCCCCTCTACTCACCACTTATCCCTAACTGGAACCGGGTTACCTCAGCCATTCCTGATTTTCTGGATCAACTGCACGCAGTGGTAGAGGAGGAGAATCAGAAGGCTCACACTATAGCCTGAGAGGGTTGTACCAGCATCTGACTTCCTTGCTGGAGCGCCTCTAAAAGGGCTTTGCCTTTGTGGAGTGTTTCTTCATATTCTAGAGCTGGATCAGAATCGGCTACGATACCTCCACCCACCTGAAAGTGAACGGTACCATCAAGGTAGAGCATGGTGCGAATAACTATATTGAGGTCGGTCTGCTGGTTGAACCCTAAGTAACCGATGGCACCGGTGTAGACCTTCCTCTGGGTTGGTTCCAGCTCATCGATTATTTCCATTGACCTGATCTTGGGTGCTCCAGTAATAGATCCGCCTGGGAAACAGGCCTTGATGCAATCGATGTGCTCTTTATCTTCCTTTAATCTCCCGGTAATGGTTGAAACAAGATGAAACACTGTTGCATAAGTCTCCAGGGTAACTATTTCAGGTACCTTCACCGTCCCATACTCGCACACCCTTCCCAAATCATTTCTCTCCAAATCCA
>CAYYOQ010000124.1:0-6906 GCA_964473235.1 uncultured Thermodesulfobacteriota bacterium
GTTTCATCGCCGACGAAAGGATTATCAGCTGGTACGTTGAGTGTTCCTGGCGTGTCAGCATCGTATCGAAGCAGCTTACCTAGCAGGATGCTCGTATCCTGTCCATTGCCTAGGTCTGGGGTATGACCAGTACCCACATCATTCGCACCGCCACCATCACCGATTCCCACATACAAAAAGCCATCGGGACCAAAGGCGAGTTGTCCGCCATTGTGGTTAAATTGAGGTTTGAGAACCTCCAAGAGAACAATTTCACTAGTGGGATTAGCTAGGTTTGCATTATCTTCTGAAACTCGAAATTCTGAGACACGCACTCGGGAATTGTAATCCTGAGGATCATCAGCTTGGAGTGGCACGTTATAGAAAACAAAGAATCTTCCGTTATCCGCATATGCGGGATGAAATGCCATGCTCAGCAGGCCCCGTTCATCATACGAAGTTTGAAGGGTGACCATACGGTCAATGACATCAAGGAAAGGGGTGTCGAGGAGGTTCCCATTGTTATCAATAATCTGGACTACACCAACTTGATCCACAATAAAGATACGCTTTGTGCCATCGTTGGGGACAGCCATTCCCACTGGATGAGTAAAACCTTCTGCAATGAGCGATAGACCAAGGGTGAGTTCTGGTGAGGGGGTGGGCGGGCAGCCGGGTAAGAAAATGATCATACCTAGTAAACTCAAAATTATTAGTATACAATTTGCCGGTCTCATGGCTACTCTTCCACATAAATAAATGTAGGTGATTTTTCAAAAGCTGAGCATACCATTACAACTCAGCTTCAGGTCAGGCACCGTAAATAATGATGGCTTGCCGTCTCAAGGTGCCAAAGAGGATTTCCTGAATGTGAACATCGGTACAATAGATCTTGGTCATGCCTGCCTTTTGGGCAGCATCGGTAATACATTGGGTATCCCACTCTGCTGATAACCGAGAACGGGCGGCGGGAAAGACAGGTATTTGAAATGTATACCCGCTCCCAAAAAATTTCCTCTAAGGACATGCTGTGTGCAGATCTACATTAAACCAGATCAGAGGTGTATTGATGAGGGCAATGATTATGTCAGTGAAAGAAAATACCTCCTCAGTTCCAAGCACTGCTACATAGTCTCCGCCTATATCATAGGGGTCCCAGTAGTATACGTACCACTTACCAGGGGTAGACACATCTTGATCGAAGGAAGGCGCATCATAGTAGTACTTACCAGTAAATGGCTCATAAAATTTTTCACGGGTCTCACCAGGGGCAAGATTTTTTACCATGACGGCACCATAGCCAACCGGTAGCATAAAGGGTAATTCCTCTTCAGGGGTAGGCAGTCCTGGACCTACCACTGCTAACCAGGGCAGGAGATTTTCATTATTGGGACATACTTGCACGATTGCCTGAGCATATACGTGTACTGGTCCTGTCACTTCAAAGGTATAGATATCGATATCATCACCCGTATCAAACCAGGCATAGATTGATTTCGAGTTTTCAATGGAGTCCTTTACCTCAAAAGGTTTTGCTTCGGTATAATCTGACCACTCGATATAGGGAACATGGGCATAGGCAAAGCTTATAAAAAGACTAAAGATCAGCAGGAAAGTAAAAAGAATAGATAGCCTTTTCATTTTACGCACTCCTCTATTTGTTGCGGCTGGGAATATACCATCCCCAGCCGCAACAAAATATTAACAGCAACTATTTGGGCAACACTACTGCATCAATGATATGAATCACACCATTGGTGCACATAATGTCGGTCTTAGTAACTTTTGCATTATCTACCATTACGGTGCCATCTTTAACCATGATGGTGAGGCTCTGACCATTTACGGTTTTTGCTGAGGTCAACTTTACCACATCTGCTGCCATCACTTTGCCTGATACTACATGGTAGGTGAGGATGCCCTTTAACTTAGCCTTATTCTCTGGTTTCAGCAGACTATCGAGCGTGCCTGCGGGCAATTTTGCGAATGCCTCATCAGTAGGTGCAAAAACAGTGAAAGGGCCTGCTCCCTTTAGCGTGGTTATTAGATCTGCTGCTTTCAACGCGGTAGCGAGGGTTTTAAATGATCCTGCGGCAACTGCGGTATCGACAATATCTTTTTCTCCCATCGCACTCACTGAGTAGATAGATCCCACCGTCACTAGAGATACGATGAGTAAACTAAGCACTATCAACCGAGTCAAAACTAATTTTTTCATAGTAATCTCCTTTTCTGCATAATGATGTTAGTTTTTTGTTTTCAGATTCCCTGTGAGATTCACCCACCCTATCTATCACCTCCCTTCATAGAGATGGGTGCTCTTTACCCTCCTACGAGGGGTAAATGTTTGTTTACCTTAAAGTACACGACAAACTTGACTAAGTTACCAATACCGGGCCCTACCATGCTATCAGCTTCAGCTCGGATTTTATCGAGTAGTGGCCCCGTTGTTTCTTCCTTTACTTTTTCTAGGAATAAACGCATGCCTTTAAATCCACCCTCATTGAATGCATATACCGCGTGGGGGTTACTCGCAAGGTTAGCATGGGTAAGTCGATCAGCCATGCCATAGGCTAAGGTGCCATCTTCCATTACCTTTGGTCGTGAGTACACGGCGATATCGACTTCACCTTTGCTGTTTGCAGTGGCTAGAAAACCCATTCCAGAAGCCTTGTCAAAATATTCTTTCCAGTCCATGGTACCTCCTCCCTGAAAGTGTTATTAGATATCCAAGAGGAGAGGTATGTGTTCGATCTTTAGGTTCGAAAGGGCAAAAGGACCTACTACCATACCCCCCCCCTTTTTTTTAGGTTAGGAATTCGAATGCGTTAGTGGTTCAGTAGATTCCTCTCTGTGGTTAATGTTACTTTCAGCAATGTTTTGATACGGTAATTGATTTTTTTCTTTACTTTCATGCCGGCTGCCTCTTCTACGCTGAGAAGAGCTAAGCATGGTGATTTCTCCCTGGAACCCATCGACGGTAACCAATGTGCCGTCTTTGAGCTGGCAGGCATCAGGTACCGATACAATTGCAGGAATTCCATACTCCCGGGCAATGATTGAGCTGTGGGAGAGAAATCCTCCTGATTCAGCGATGATCGCTCCAGCTCGGGTAAAGAGGGGTGTCCACCCTACATCTGAGTAAGGAATAACTAATACCTCTCCCTTTTTTAGCTTATGAACCTCCTGAATGCTTTTTATAACTCTCACCCGACCTTTATAGAAACCTTTAGAAGTTGGTATTCCCCGGAGGGTGTGGCCCGCGTGAGATGTTATAGGAGGTGGTTGGTCCCCATAGATGATCTGTGGGGGAGTAATGGTGCGGTATTCTTCCATTTCTTGTTTTCTCAAAAGGATGGTATCTTTATAGGTCGTATTCACACACCCTGTGCTCACCGTATCTTTTACCTCTTCAAAAGAGAGATAGAAGATATCTTCGGGCTGCACCATAATCCCTCTCTTTACAAAGTGGTGACCAAGGGCGAGAAAGTATATGCGGAACAAACCATACCCATAGGTGTAGAGTGAGCTTACCTTTTCCCGGTAGAGTCGATAGGTGCGTGCAAGGCGGCAGATGAGGTGTAGCAGCACTCGGCGTGGTGCTGATACCTTCAAATGAGCGAAATCTGACTTAATCAGGCTTTTATCCGTTGGCGCGATGTAGTTTGCCATCATGGTGAGCACAAGGTCAGGGTTTTCCCTCCAGGGAACTGATGAGAAATCGTTACCACTATCGCTTAAGTGTCCAAAGTGCGTGATAAAAAGTTCCGCTTCTCTTTGCAACGTTTCGATTCCCTCAAGGGTGAGAAACTCACGGTAGGTGCACTTCTTAATTATTGCTCTCTGTTGCTCGTCCAGCTGATTATATGCTTGGCTTAGTTTTGCCAGACTCACCGTGGGATCAAATTGCTTCAACTCCTTCATATCTTTAGTCAGGTCGAAGTGTTCAAAATCAATGCCTACTTTTCTTAATTGAGATTTAAGAATGCCATTGTATAAACCCATGAGCAGGTAGGTGACGATGGTAAAGTAGGCGGTCTCCTCATTTGAGGCATAGAGTTTCTCAATCGTGGTAAGTATTTCTCCTTCTGGTAATTGAGCTACCTTGGTAGTGGAGAAGGAGTGATAGTGTTCACTCATTACGGGAAGGAATGACTTAATTTTCTTCGAGAACATGAGCTTATCGAAGGCGCACCGGACCATTCGTGGTAACAGGGAGAGGGTCTTTTTAGTGGGTTTGAATGAGGGTTTTTCGGCACCATTTGATTCGATACCTATCAAGAGCTCGATAGTGTTGGGGGGAAAGCCGAGCGCTTCAAAAATTTTTCCGATAGTCCCCATATTAAAATAGGCATGGTGGTAGAAGGATTTAGCCAGGCTTTGGGGATCAATGTCGTTTTTGCCAATCAATTCGGTAAAAAATCTTACCCAGGCTCCGCACACCAGGGGAACGTTAATCGACCACACCAGTGGTTTGATAACCCCTGGAAATACCTCTCTGGCAAAATGGTGTGAGTAGAAGGTGGTATCTTTTAAAGAGGTGATTTCGCGAAGCTGTACCCAGTTGATGGTGGTGCCGTCATAGACCCACTCCACATCTATGTTTCTTTCATAGGCGTGGGCGATACGATTGGTTTGAGTAACAACTTCTTGAATGAGGGTGAGGTCAATGTTACCATGGTCTGGTTGTGCAATCCACTCTCCCCATTTGTTGACCCAGCGTTCAGGGGTGAAGCCATTCTGTAAAAGATTCTCGCCATTTCCTTTGGTGGCTTCTACGATGATTTCATCCATGCCGGTTAAGGGGTTTTTACTAAAAGATACTCCTGAGATGAGTGGTGATACCATTTCCTGAATAAGTACCGCCATGTTCAATGTACTTGGGTCTATGCCAATCCTTTGTAAATAACTTGTTACCCCTGGTGAACAGGTTGATAACCAGATGGCTTCTATGGCCGAGACAATACTATCGATCCCTTGTACATTAAGGATGCTCTTAAATTGACCGGCAAAGGAGTGGTTCTGACCGTCTTCACTATTGGCTGAAGAGCGAACTGCATAGTCCTTGTTGGGATTAATGCTTTTTGATAGTTGATCTTTAATACTATCATGGACCTGAGAGCTATTAAGCAAATAGTAGTGATATGCATCCCAGGTGCACACATAGGTTTCAGGGATTTTGAAACCCTTTTGCAAAAGGAACTTTAAATTTCTTGCCTTGCTCCCGATACGAGAGGGGAGTTTTTCCTCTCTCAGATTAAAGATATAGTGAGTACTCACTGATGTCCTCTCCCAGGTAGGCGGATGGATGCGTATAGTAACAATTCTTTTATCTTTCCTATGCGGGCACAAGATTAGGAGAGTTCAGCAAACTCTCTCAATTCCATAAGGTAGTGTGGTTTTTTCAGCTTGTCCAATGCCACATTTAAAATTTGTCTGATTCTTTCTCTGCTCAGATTGAATTTGTCGCCTATTTCTGCGAGGGTATGGTCAGATCTCTTACCGATACCAAAGCGGAGTTTGATGATTTCCCTTTCCTGAGGTGTGAGTACAGTGAGGAGTTCAGCAACGTTTTGAGATAAGTGCAGGGAGGTAACGCGATCTAGAATAGAGTTACCTTCATAATGGAGAGAAGGATAAATAATACCTTCACCTTTTTCTTCATTGAAGGTATCCAAGGGTACAGACTCCTTAAAGCTCTGTATCACGCTTTCAATAGAGGCTAATGGAGTGTGAGTTTTTTGCGCTATTTCTTTTAAGGTAGGTTCTCTGTTGTTTTTTTCTAATAATTGATTTGATGCTTTCATGATTTTGTTAAATTTTTCCTTTACGTACACCGGGGTTCTCACGGTCCTGCTCTGGCAGTCGAGCGCTCTAATAATTGCTTGCTTTATCCACCAGGCTGCGTAGGTAATGAACCGATGCCCCCTGCGATAATCGTAGGTGTCAATAGCCCTGATTAAGCCAAGATTGCCTTCCTGAATGAGATCAGAGAGGGAAATATCCTGTTTGGGATATTTTTTCGCGATGCTGATTACTAACCTGAGGTTGGCTTGAGCCAATTGATTTTTTGCCTCTCTGATTTCCTTTGAGGTAAGGCTCAATGTTTTTAGGATTTCCTTTAGTTTCTTTTCAGCGTTTAGTTGTTTTTTGGTTAATTTTGCGCCGTTTGACAGCTTTTTAAAAATTCCTGTGACCATGGTGAGCGTCGGTTTGCTAAGCGTAGTTTCAGCAATGCATTTAGAAATTTCAGCCTCAACTTTATACAAGGCATCTGTTAAATCTTGCTTACTACGAGCTTTATGACCACTGGTTTTTAGCTCCCGGACGATTTTTTTGCGCTCTCTCTCCCATATTAAGAGCTCATCGAAAAGGTGAAAAGAACCATTTAATTGTTGGATTTTCTGAGTAATGGTTTTTTTCTGTTTTTGGGGAAACCCTCCTATGAACTCTTTATTGAGGAGCTTATGCCACTCACTCGCCAGCTCCTTAAACTCCTCCTCCCTATCTTTAATCTGTTTAGCCAGAGTTCTTTCCTCTTCTTCCTTTAAGAGAGGAAGTTTTCCTATTGTTTTATAATAGGTGAGCAGAGGAGAGTAGGCATCATTCTGGAAGCTGTAATTGAGATCATCTCCCTTGAAATCATTTAGGGACTGGTCATATTCTTCAACAATGGGCAGTAGGGGAACACGATGAGGAACGTCTGGCGGTATCTTCTTATCTACCAGCGTCAGTTTAGGATATACTTCTTTATTCATTTCTTCAGGAGTGGGGGCTAATTCCGGTTCCTCGAAGAATTCATATTTTTTGTTGGGGTAACCGTAGGTCATGGCAATTCTCCCTCTTTTTTTGTTTTACAATATAAAGCTGTTTGTATATTTAGTAAATGGGGACAATGTAGTATTTTTAGGGAAATAGTGTAGTAGT
>CAYYOQ010000125.1:0-6898 GCA_964473235.1 uncultured Thermodesulfobacteriota bacterium
TGGTTAGAACTTATGGCTGATGGGGTGATGCCTCAGAGCAGGTTTAGGCTTACAAGAAGCATGTTACCTAGTGGTTTTTAGACAGCACGGGAGAGAGAAATGGTAGTAGGAATTATTCTTGGGAAGTAGTAAAATTTAAAAAAGTTTTTAATTCCTTACTTTTACTAGGATGTCTCAATTTCAATAAGGCGTTGGCTTCAATTTGTCTAATCCGTTCTCTCGTTAAGTTAAATATTTTACCAACCTCCTCCAAAGTATATTCTGCCCTTTCTCCTATACCAAACCTCATCCTTAAAATTTTTTCTTCCCTCGGTGTCAAGGTAGATAGTATCTTTTTAATTTGTTCCAATAAAGTGCGATTAGCAACAGCCTCTTCTGGAGACTTAGTATGCTTGTCTTCAATGAGATCACCGAGGTGGTTATCTTCGTTCTCACCGATGGGAGTTTCAAGAGAAAAGGGTTCTTTGATAGTACTAAGGATAGTGCTTACTTTATCTAAGGAGAATTCGATCTTTTGTGCAATTTCCTCCTGGGTAGGTTCTCCCCCTATTTCTTTCATCAGTCGGCGAGAAGTTCTAACTACCTTATTGATTGCATCGGTCATGTGGACTGGGATTCTGATGATTTTTACTTGATCAGTGATGGCTCTACCGATGCTTTGCCGTACCCACCAGGTGGCATAGGTGCTAAATTTGTAGCCACTCCGATACTCAAATTTGTCAACAGCTTTAATGAGACCTATATTTCCTTCTTGAATAAGATCCAGAAAGGGAAGGCCACGCTTAGTGTACTTTTTTGCCAGACATATTACAAGTCGCAAATTGGCTTTTATTAATTCATCCCTAGCGAGCTTGATTTTAATTTGTGCTTCCTCAATGCGTTTTACAATATTCCTCAGTGTCGTAGCATCAAGGTTTGATTTAGCTTCAATCCATTTGATGTTTTTATGAGCTTTTTTTAAGGTTTTTGCATATTCTAACAATTCTTTTTTGGAAGGTCCCCACTTCTTTTCTGCCTCAATCGTGTCTTGGTGATCATGAGAGTCCAGATAATCTACTTTTTTAAATTCTTTGAAAGGAATAGGTATTGTTGTGGTGCATTGTGCAATTTCTGCCCCGGCTTTCTCTAGCTGTTTAAGTAAAAACTTTAATTTGCGAGCTACTCTTTCAATGTGAGTTTTGTTAAGTGGGATTTGCTTGATGAGACCGTATATCTTTGTTGAGTTGTGTTCTATCTTTTTTTCTAACGTTCTTCTTTGAACCTCACTCAGGTTTTGCTGATTCAATTTCTCCTGTAGTGCACGTTTCCTCTGATCACATTTTTTAATCTTCTCTATTGATGAGAGTATTTTTTTAAGAACCTCTTGAGCAACTTCTTTGTCATCACAATCAATACCCCTTATTACCTCCTTGATGGAGAGCTTGTTTAACTTGAGCAATTCCCCTAAGGTGAGGAGTTCTTTTATCATGAAAGGGGTGTGTAGCACGATGGTAGTAATTTCTCGTTCGCCTTCTTCTATGCGTTTCGCAATTGCAGCCTCTTCATGCCGATCGAGCAGCGAAACGCAATTCATTTCTTTGGTATAGATACTCAATGGAAGGTCAATTTTTTTCGTGGAATCTTGTTCTGATTCTGCCTGCTCATAATCCACCTGTTCAGGAATTGCTAAAAAATTAGCATTAGTAAGAGCTAACTTTGGCAGTCTACTTTTGACTTTTTTATCTATTCTTTTAAGGATGGTTCTCAAACCGCCACTCTGAGTGGAAGAAGTGCCATCTAAAGGTAAGGTTTTACACCATTTCTTATTAATGAATGATTCCTCGTCTTTTGTTGCCTTAGTATGCTGATTTTGTAATTCAAACATGTCTTTCTTTGATATCGACATAATACTCCTTGAATGATTTCGAAATGATAGGGAAAAGATTATCGCTCACTTTTACGGGAAGTAGTAACGAGAATTAATCAGTTGTGTACGGATGATGGAGGCTACGACATGTTATGAATATTTTTCTTTAACCATCTTTGCACACTATTGATTTTTGTTTCGAATTCTTTGATTTTCAAAATATGTTTAATGGTACACTGTAAAAAGTTTAAATCTACAGGTTTCTCAAAATAATAGAAATGATCTTCTCTTAAACCCTGTGTTGCTGCGTTGGTAAAGCTATAACCGGTGATAAATATAATGGGCATTTGAGGGTATAATTCTTTAACGTTGTTAAAAAGTTCTATTCCATTCATCTTGGGCATTCCAATATCGGTAATGAGAATATCGAATTCCTCACCTTGTAATATTTTTAGGGCGGCTATTCCGTCTTCTGCTATGGATACATTATAACCCTCGTCTCCCAGTACTTCTGCCAGCAAGCTTCTAAAGCTAAAATCATCATCTGCTACTAATATCTTCTTTTTCATTTTCCTAAAATATTGAGTGTGTTTTTTTTAGAATGATTTCCTACCTGTGAGACGCGAGATTAGCTTCTGCAGGATTGTTCTTTAAGATATTTTATTTCTTTTATCTTTCCTTCAATTAATTTCTCTTTTAGGTTTTTCAGTTCAGGTTCAAGCTCCATTAACTTATCAAACATCATCTGCTGTATGAGCACTAAGCGATTATTAACATAACCCGCTGACTTCAGTTTATTTGCTATCACCTTCTGGAGCTCTAGTGCTTGCTCTTTTCTTTTCCCATCAAGAGCATTTATGAAGTCTTGTCGTGCTCTTATAGCTCTTGCTAAATTATCACTCTGGAGATTCTTCAAACTTAAAACACCTTCTTTAATAATTATTAATACTATCTTTTTGGTTTTACATTTTTATATATTTATCATAGCAATTTAAGTACCAATTAAAATAAATTATCAACTGTTTTATAGTATTATAACTATTTGAATATTCGATATATTAATTTTTAGCCAATTAAAAATACTCTTAGTTTAAATTTTATTTTTGAACATTTAGGTACATAGGATAAAATCATTAAAATTAATATAAATATCAAATTGTTAAAATGTACATACTTGCACAATAATTTACAAAAATGTAAAAATACGAGATAAGCAATTAGTAGAGGATGAAGTGTAATGATTATGAAGGAGGTGATTTTGTAAACGAAAATAGAGGTAGTGGATTTTAAGTCAAGAACTTGGAAGAAGATGTGGTAAAGATAGGCGTACTAGAGAGTCAATATGTTATTTGAGGTTAATCAACAGCCATGTTACTTAATAAAAAGATTTTTTGTTGAGAAGTCAGGGTCGCTGGTTATATTTATTCCTAACCTTCTTAGGCCAGCCTCATCGCCGGGGGTGGGGATGTGGGTCATATGCATTTCGCAGTCTTTCAATTCCTTTAATTTTTCAATCGCCAACTGGGCGGCTGGGTTGGTCATCGCGCTGATGCTTAAAGCAATGAGTGTTTCTTCAAGGTCAAGACTTGCGTTTTTTGTATTGAGAATTCTTGTCTTGAAGTTCCCGATTGATTCAGTGATGCTCTGGGGAAGAAGATGTATTTTCTTGGGGATATCGGCCAGGTGTTTTATAGCATTTATCACCAGGCTTGATGCGGCATGCATTAAGGGAGAGTTACTACCGGTTATAATTGTGCCATCAGCGAATTCAATGGCAGCACCGCAGAAGATGCCTTCATTCCCTTTTTGTTTCTGCTGAGCATCATAGGCTGCCTTACGAGCAAAGGCAACCACTTTTCGGTCGTCTGTCTTTACATTAAGTTCATTCATGAGCAATAGAATCCTTTGGACCGTGTCTTTGTCACCGAAGCCCATGGCGTACTCACAATTATATCTAAAATATCGTCGTATGAGTTCCTGTTTCGCAGCCTCCTTCACCACCTCATCATTAACGATGGCAAACCCTACTTTATTTACGCCCATGTCGGTAGGAGATTTGTACACCGACTCTGTTGCGGAAATTTTTTCCAGTATATTTTTAAGCACGGGGAAAATTTCAACGTCTCGGTTGTAATTGATGGCAATTTGTTGGTGAGCTTCTAAGTGAAAGGGATCAATCTGGTTGAAATCCATTATATCAGCGGTGGCGGCTTCGTAGGCAACGTTTAAAGGATGTTTGAGGGGAAGGTTCCACACCGGAAACGTTTCAAATTTTGCGTAGCCGGCATTAATGCCCTTCATGTGTTCGTGATAGAGCTGAGAGAGGCAGGTAGCGAGCTTGCCACTGCCGGGACCTGGACCGGTGACCACCACCAAGGGGTGGTATGTTTCTATATACTCATTACTGCCGTACCCTGCATCGCTCACAATTGTTCCCACATCGGTGGGATACCCTTTCGTGTAGCGATGGATGTATACTTTAATACTGCGCCGTTCCAGTTTGTTTTTAAATATTTTTGCCGCAGGCTGGTCCTCGAAGCGGGTTATGACCACTGCCCGTATATCAATACCCCACTCTTTTAAATCATCAATGAGCTTAAGGGCATCAGAGTCATAGGTGATACCAAAGTCAGCGCGTATTTTTCTTCTCTCAATATCTCCGGAGTAAATACAAAGCAAGATATCAGCTTTATCCTTTAGTTTTTGCAGTAGTTCCATTTTTACATTGGGATTAAATCCAGGGAGAACCCTCGCCGCATGATAATCAAAGAGTAATTTTCCACCAAATTCGAGATAGAGTTTATTCCCAAACATTTTAACACGGTCGAGAATTGCGGCTGTCTGTTCCTTCAGGTACAGCTCGTTGTCAAATCCATTATTTTTTTTCATGGTGGCACCTTACTTTGTTTAGAAAAGGTTAATAAATCGTTTTTTGTCTGTTGAATATATGTCATGAAATTTTTTGAGTCAAGTACGTTAATTAGTGTCCGAACGAAAACCCCTGTTTTGGCTCTATTGTCATTTCGACCCCTTCGGTTTTACTCAGGGTAAACTCCAGGAGAACTCCCTGAATTTGCATGAGATTTCTCAGCCGCTTCACTCCTTCGAAATGACAGCCGATGTGGTTGAGAGGGTTTTCGTTCAGCCACTAACTAGGATTATAAATTTCTGACTACCTCCCTCGCACTAGAGCTGTAAGTTCATGGTGAGATTTACTTAGAATGTAAAAAATCTTTTTTCAGATTTTAACTGACATTCATTATTTATTAGAAATCATTAATGAAAGCATCAATTACATAAGTAAATTTTTAGAGTGGTAGGATTAAAAGAGTGCTCTATCGAGACTTCGATACTGGATGGCCTCTGAGATGTGGTGGGGAAGGATGTGTGCTTCTCCTTCTAGGTCTGCGATGGTACGGGAAACCTTGAGGATACGGGTGTATGCCCGGGCACTTAAACCGAGTTTTTCCATTGCTCGTTCAAGGAGACTTTGAGAAGTCTGATCAATCTCACAATATTTTTTGATATAGCGTGATCCCATTTGGGCATTACAGTAAATCTTTTTTCCTTTGAACCTCTCGTGCTGAAGAACTCGTGCCTTTTCCACCCTCTTTTTAATTACCTCGGAGGTGTCTCCCTGCCGTTCGGTACAGAGATCGTGAAAGCGTACCGGAGGAACCTCAACATGGATATCGATGCGATCGAGGAGAGGACCAGATATTTTGGCTCTGTATCGCTGGATTTGAGGAAGACTGCAGGTGCACTCATGCCGGGTATCTGAATAGAAGCCACACTGACAGGGGTTCATGGCAGCAACCAGCATGGATCGTGCAGGAAAGGTGAGTGAGGTCACCGCTCGAGAGATGGTAACTTTACCATCCTCAAGAGGCTGGCGTAGCACTTCCAGTGCATTTTTTTTAAATTCTGGCAATTCATCCAAGAAGAGGACGCCGTTGTGGGCAAGGCTTATTTCTCCTGGTTTGGGAATGGTTCCTCCTCCGATTAATCCTGCGTCTGAGATGGTGTGGTGGGGAGAGCGAAAAGGTCTTTGGGTAACGAGTGCCTGATTGGTCTCGAGCAATCCCATGACACTGTGAATTTTTGTGGTCTCTAGAGCCTCTTCAAAAGACATAGAGGGGAGAATAGTTGCAATGCGCTTTGCTAACATGGTTTTTCCTGCGCCTGGTGGTCCTACCATCATGAGGTTGTGTCCTCCCGCAGCTGCTACCTCAAGCGCTCTTTTGGCATGCTCCTGCCCTTTGACTTCGCTGAAGTCTACCTGGTGAGAGGAGTGGGTATAAAATATGGTTTCTCTGTCGACCGCAGTGGGGGTAATTTCGTTGGTGCCATTGAGAAACTCAACAGCTTGGGAAAGATGCTCTATGGAAAGTACCTCTATATCCTTGACTACCGCAGTCTCCGGGGCATTGTCTTTAGGTATGAGAATCCCCTTCAACTGCGCAGCGCGGGCAGCAACGGCAAGGGAAAGCCCTCCATGGATTGGCTTAATTCGTCCGTCTAAGGACAGTTCCCCGACGACAAGGTAGTCTTTTAATTTATTGTCTTTAATAGTGCTGGAGGCGGTGAGAATACCCAACGCAATAGGTAGGTCAAAGGCGGCTCCCTCTTTTTTGATGTCGGCGGGGGCAAGGTTAACGGTTATTTTCTGGGAGGGAAAGTCATAACCGGAATTTTTAATCGCAGATTTTACTCGGTCTTTACTTTCTTTTACTGCTCCCTCTGCTAATCCAACCGTAGAAAAGACAGGTAAACCTAAAGATATATCTACCTCTACCTCTACGAGATACGCGTCGATTCCAAGTAAACCGCCGCTCAATATTTTTGCAATCATTGGATGTAATCTCGGGGTTTTTAGAGTATCCCTATAACTAGCAAACAATGGGTTGGAAAGGCAAGTGTTTTTTTAGAGTGCCTTGTGAGAAAACGAAGGTCGCTACTGCAAATTGGTACACTGCAAATTTGCACCTTGACTAATTTATACTTTTGGAATTAGAATTTACCATAGAGAACAGAGGCAAGGTATTAAAAAGA
>CAYYOQ010000126.1:0-6867 GCA_964473235.1 uncultured Thermodesulfobacteriota bacterium
CATTACTACCTAAAACCCTTGACAAAATTAAGAGAGCTTTGCTATAAAGTATAGTTTTCTTAAATATAAGATACTTTATAACGTTAAAAAATATAAAAATGAATATAAGAGAATTCGACTACGATCTTCTACCAGGATTGATTGCTCAATACCCTTTAGACAAGAGGGATCACGCCCGTCTCATGGTACTCAACCGCAAAGATGAGACTATCGAGCACAGATTGTTCTTTAACATAATTGACTATGTTACACCAGGAGATGTACTGGTCTTAAACGATACCAAAGTTATTCCTGCCCGGCTCCTGGGAAAAAAAACCACTGGTGGAAGGATCGAGGTATTTCTCCTAAAACCTGAGAAAAACGGAACGGTCGATGAGTCAACCTGGCACTGCTTGATTAATTGCAGCAAAAAACCTAAACCTAACTCGAAAATATCCTTTGGTAACTCCCTTGCCGCAGAAATTTTAGAAGAGGAGGAAGAAGGTTTTAAAGTGCGATTCGACTATGAGGGCACTTTTGAAGAGGTCTTAGATCAGACCGGTATCACCCCTCTTCCCCCCTATATCAAACGAAATAATGGTTCTTTACACCATGAGGCCCGTGATCGAGAACGGTATCAAACCATCTTTGCCAAAGAGCGGGGCGCAGTGGCAGCGCCTACCGCTGGTCTCCACTTTACCAGTGAGCTACTTGATAACCTTAAAGCAAAAGGGGTTAAGGTGGTTTCCCTCACCTTGCATGTGGGGTGGGGTACCTTCCAACCGGTGAGGGTTGAGCAGATTGAAGCACACACCATGCACTCTGAATACTATACGGTACATCCCCCTGCCGCGTACACCATAAACGAGGCGCGAAAGAATAACGCCCGGGTAATCAGCGTGGGAACCACCGCCACCCGAACCCTAGAGCACACCGCGAGCGGTCAAGAATTCATTGCCCCAGGTAGTGGATGCACCAATTTATTCATTTACCCGGGCTACCGTTTTAAAGCAACTGACTGTTTAATTACCAACTTTCACTTACCCCGCTCGACCCTTTTGATGCTGGTATCAGCCTTTGCAGGAAAAGAGTTTATCATGAAGGCATACCATGAAGCCAGAGAGAGGGGCTATCGTTTTTATAGCTACGGTGACGCAATGTTGATTATCTGACACTGGAAGGCGCTTAGTGTTTAGCTTTAAGCTATTGAAGAAAGATCCTCTCACCAATGCTCGAGCAGGAAAGATTACTACATACCATGGAGAGATTGCTACCCCGGCGTTTATACCGGTGGGTACTCAGGCTACGATCAAGGCCCTTACCCCGGAGGAACTTAAAGGTCTTGGTGCAGAGATCATTCTCTGTAACACCTATCATCTCTACTTAAGACCAGGGCATACACTGATTGAAAGTCTGGGTGGCCTCCATAAATTTATGCACTGGGATTACCCCTTGCTCACTGATAGCGGGGGTTATCAGGTCTATAGCATCAGTGCAAACCAAAAGGTTTCTGAAGAGGGCATCACCTTTAAATCACATTTGGATGGCTCTCTGCATTTCCTTTCTCCTGAACTCTGTATGGAGATTCAGGAGGCATTGGGCGCAGATCTGGTGATGTGTCTTGATGAATGCATCCCTTACCCCTCTTCACCTGAGTATACGCTCGATTCGCTCACGCGGACTACCCGCTGGGCTGAACGCTGTCAGAAGAGTAAAAAGCGAAACGATCAAACCCTTTTTGGTATAGTCCAGGGCGGGATGTCGAAGGACCTGAGGGAACAAAGCGTGAGAGAACTTACTGCCCTCAATTTTGATGGGTATGCGATAGGAGGCTTAAGCGTGGGTGAGAGCACAGAGCTTATGCGTGAGATGGCAGGACACACTGCCTCCCTCCTTCCGGAGGGAAAACCCCGCTACCTCATGGGTGTGGGGACACCGGAAGATTTGGTAGAAGCAGTGAGACAAGGCATTGATCTGTTTGATTGCGTGCTACCCACCCGCAATGCGAGAAATGGCATGCTCTTTACCAGTTCTGGGAAGATGGTGATTAAAAATGCTCAACACCGAAGCGAGGATATACCGATTGACCCTCAGTGTACCTGCTACACCTGTACCCACTACTCCCGGGCCTACCTCCACCACCTTTTCTCTGCAAAAGAGATCCTCTCATCACGGCTGAATACGCTTCACAATCTTGCCTACTATCTGACGCTCATGCACACCATGAGAACAGCTATTAGTGAAGGCACCTTTACCCACTTTTATCAGAAATTTTATACATCAAGAGCCACCAGCGATAGTGAACCACGAGGTGAGTGTTGAATATCCCTGGGTGAGGAGGAGTTGGTATGTTCGTAGATACAGCTTACGCGATGGCAACACCGGGTGGAACGGGTGCGCAAGGGCTCACCACCTTCATCCCCTTCATTCTCATATTTGTAATCTTTTATTTCCTTTTAATCAGACCCCAGCAAAAGAAATCCAAGCACCACCAGGAATTCTTGAACAACCTCAAAGCGGGAGATATGGTGGTAACCACCGGTGGGCTCCACGGGAAGATCAGTGGCTTAACCGACACCATCATTACTCTGGAGATAGCTGATAAGGTGAGGGTAAAAGTTTCCCGGAGTTCGATCACTAGTGTAAGTGAACTTAAAAAGAAAAACGAGTAGAGAGGGAGCGTACCATGGAAAAATCATTAAAGTGGAAATTTATTCTCATCGCGGTGATACTTATCATCACCTGCTTCTATTTAGCACCGAGCGTCTTCACCATGCCCAGCTGGTGGACAAGCACCTTTCCCAGTGAAAAGGTCTCTCTAGGGTTAGACCTGCAGGGAGGGATGCATCTGCTGCTTGAGGTTGAAACAGAAAAGGCACTCTCCAATACCATCGACAGGATGATAGGTGAACTCAAGGATATGTTCCTCAAGGAGCGCATCCCCTTTGACCGCATCGAGAGAGTTCAGAACGATACCCTCCTGGTTGAAATCTTAAACCCCGAAGAGTATAAAGAAAAATTTACTAAACTTCTGGAAGAACGGTTTCCTATTCTGGAGAAGCAATCGGTTGATGAAAAAGAAAAGGTTGTTACCTATACCCTGGGACTCTCTCTTAAGGAAAAACAGTATCTCCAAACCTTCGCAGTAGACAAAGGATTAGAGACTATCCGCAATCGGGTGGATGAGTTTGGTGTCGCTGAACCTACCATCCAAAAGCAGAGTGAGGGGCGCATCTTGATCCAGCTCCCTGGAATAAAAGATCCTAAAAGGGCTCTTGACATCATCAGTAGAACCGCCCTCTTAGAATTTAAAATCGTAAACGATGAGTACGACCTCAACAAGGCACTAAAGGGAGAAATGCCCTTCGACTCTGAAATCCTCTATTCAAAGCTTGAAGACAAAAAAACGGGTGAAATCACTAAAACACCCTATTTACTCAAAAAGAGCACCCTCCTTACCGGAGAACACCTCACCACCGCCGGTGTGAGATTCGATCAATTCAACAGACCCTATGTTACCCTCGAGTTTGATTCGACCGGAGGAAGAATCTTTGAAAAAATAACCGGAGAAAACATCAAGAAGAGACTTGCCATCATCCTGGATAACAATGTGTACTCTGCCCCTGTGATTAAGGATAGGATCGGAGGAGGGGGAGCTATTATCGAGGGAAATTTCACCGCAGAGAGCGCGAGAGATTTAGCGATTGTACTGCGTGCCGGTTCTCTTCCTGCACCAGTAAAAATTCTTGAGCAGAGAACAGTTGGCCCTTCTCTGGGACAGGACTCGATTCGTCAGGGGATCAGATCTACCCTCATCGGCGGCGGTGCGGTGGTAGCATTCATGGTGATTTACTATCTGCTCTCCGGAGTTATAGCCAATGCTGCCTTACTCCTCAATATACTCATCATCCTCGCCGCACTGGCAGCCTTCCGCGCAACCCTCACCCTCCCCGGTATCGCGGGCATTGTGCTTACCATCGGTATGGCAGTAGATGCCAATGTGCTCATCTTCGAACGTATACGAGAGGAACTGCGTGCGGGTAAAACGCCCCGGGCTTCAATTGAAGCGGGGTATTCCAGAGCAATGTCTGCCATTCTCGATTCCAATATCACCACCATCATTTCTGCCCTCTTCCTCTTTCAGTTTGGAACGGGACCTATCAAGGGGTTCGCGCTAACCTTAATCATCGGACTTACCGCAAGTCTCTTTACCGCTGTTGTCTGCACCAGGGTAATATATGATTACTTCCTCTCTACAAGGAGGATCAAAAAAATAAGTATCTAACCGTACGCTCACCCCACTCGCGAAAGGGGAACTTTTAAGAAAAACTCACACTACTAAAAAAGGAACAGGTTATGGAACTGATTACACCAAATACCACTATCGATTTCGTAGGCAAAACTAAATGGGCACTTCTCTTCTCCCTTACCCTGATGGCCATCAGCGTACTCTCCCTGATCATCAGGGGGGGACCCCGATACGGATTAGATTTCGAGGGAGGAACCTTAGTCCAGATCAAATTTCTCTCCAAGGTTACTATCGGGGAAGTGAGGGCTGCAGTAGATACCCTCAGTATCGAGGGCGTCAGTGTCCAGGAATTTGGTGAGAAGGACGCAAATGAGTACCTCATCAGCATGAAAA
This sequence comes from uncultured Thermodesulfobacteriota bacterium, assembly GCA_964473235.1. Taxonomy (GTDB): domain Bacteria; phylum Desulfobacterota; class WTBG01; order WTBG01; family WTBG01; genus CAYYOQ01. The sequence goes on from CAYYOQ010000126.1 coordinate 4,622, forward strand.
AGACCACCGAAGAGTTGCAGGGTCTTTCAGACAAGGTGAGAGTGGCTCTCCAAAATAAATTTGGCGCTGAATCGTTGGAAGTGAGACGGGTGGAGGTGGTGGGACCCAAGGTGGGAAAAGACCTCCGGGAGAAAGGGATGCTCGCTGTTGTTTTCTCGCTCGTAGGGATGCTCATCTACATCTGGTTTCGGTTCGAGCTTCGTTTTGGTGTGGGAGCTGTCCTTTGCTTGTTCCACGATGTAACTATTACGGTTGGTGCATTCTCCATTTTAAACAAACCAATAGATCTCATCATTGTCGCTGCCCTGCTCACCATCATCGGATACTCAATTAATGATACCATTGTCGTGTGCGACCGGGTACGGGAAAACATCAAAAAAATGTCATCAAAAAGCCTAAGCGAAATTATCAACGTGAGCCTCAACCAAACATTAAGTAGAACCATTCTCACCAATGCCACCGTTATCATGGTGCTCCTTGTGCTCTTTTTCTTCGGAGGCGAGGTGCTTCACGATTTTGCCTTTAGCTTATTGGTTGGTTGTTTCTTTGGTACTTACTCCACTGTGTATATTGCAGGTCCACTGATAATTTACTGGGAAAAATTATTTCCCAAGAAGAAGAGAAGATAGTCTCCACTAGTGAGTCAAATGATATCAGTAGAAGAAGCCACAGAGATCATTCTGCAAAGTATCCCGGTACTGAGTGTAGAGAAGGTTGATATTCTCAATGCTCTCGGGAGGGTATTAGGAGAGGAGGTCTATGCCCCCTACCACATCCCTCCCTGGGACAACTCAGCAATGGATGGCTATGCGGTCATCCACAGAGACATCGCACATGCCTCACCCTCCACCCCCGCCATCCTTAAAGTAGTTGAAGATTTGCCTGCAGGTTACACCTCCCACAGAGCATTGCAACAAGGAGAAGCCATAAGAATTATGACGGGTGCACCGCTGCCCAAGGGGTGTGATACCGTGGTAATGGTAGAAGATACTGAGACCAGTAGAAACCAGGTTACGATTTTCAAATCAACCCCTCAAGGAGAACATATCAGAAAAGCGGGTGAAGATGTACAACAAGGCACCCTGGTACTCTCTTCAGGTACTATCATCCATGCAGCGGGGGTCGGCATGCTCGCCTCGCTTAAACGCTCCTTTATCTCCGTCTACCAGAGACCAACGGTCGCAGTCATCTCTACCGGTGATGAATTGATCGACGTAGACGGCATCCTTACCGAGGGTAAGATTGTGAGCAGCAACACCTATTCCCTCGCCTCGCTGGTAAAAGAGGCGGGGGCAATCCCACTCCTACTGGGCATTGCAAGGGATAGAGCTGAAAATCTTAAAGAGAAATTTAAGGCAGCGTTGTCTGCAGATATGATTATCTCTTCAGGAGGGGTCTCAGTCGGTGACTATGATCTGGTCAAAGCTATTTTAAAAGAGCTGGGCGCTGAAATGAAATTCTGGAAGGTAGCGATGAGACCCGGCCAACCACTCGCCTTTGGGGTAATCGAGGGTAAGCCTACCTTTGGGCTCCCGGGAAATCCCGTATCCTGTATGATCTCTTTCGAGCAGTTTGTGAGGCCCTCACTTTTAAAAGCCAGTGGCCACAGGCGACTCTTTCGCCCCCTGGTGGAGGCAGAGTTAAAAGAGCCCCTTAAGAAAAAAGAGGGGAGAAAATATTTCCTCCGCTGTCTGGTCACCGTTGAAGAGGGAAGGTATGTAGTTACCACCACCGGTGAACAGGGCTCAGGCATCTTAATGTCGATGGTGCGTGCCAATGGCCTCATCATCCTGCCAGAAGAGAGAACAACCTTTAAGGCAGGGGAGATGGTAAAGGTACAGCTTTTAAACCGGGACTTCGAGGTTCAGGAATACCCCGAGTATTCTTAAACCGAATCAAACATATTTGAAATTTTACAGACTCTTTATGAGCGACAGGAGAGATTTTTCTGAGCCACAACACAACATTTCTTAAGCATCTGTAGAACGGCAGGTGCCTCGCGAATTGTGACTTCGGTGAGCTCAGTCGAGCCGCAGTGCCAGACCCCATTGCATTCCCCTTTGTCGAAGACTCTGGAAACTGCCTGTCTTCTTGATAATACGTAAGTTACGGGGTCGTGACGAAAGCCAATGAATATATTGTTGGGCTCAGAAAAATCCCCCCTGTCACTGAAATTCATAGATTTACATGCGTAAGAATCTAGGCCTCTTCCGGGACTTCGCCCGGAAGAGGTGGCCCCTTCAGGG
>CAYYOQ010000127.1:0-6824 GCA_964473235.1 uncultured Thermodesulfobacteriota bacterium
CGTTTCAGGAATATCCTTGGGAGATTCAAATACCCCAGCCACATAAACCCCTTTACGGGAAGTCTCTCCTGGCCTTAACTGAGGGGAACAGGAAAATCCAAATTGATTAAGTTCAATATCAAGACATGCTGCCAACTTATTAACAGAAGCAGCGGGAACCAATCCCATAGAGAGCACTACCAAATTAAATTCCTCTTCTTTAATCTTTCCCTCATCAGACACATACTTAATTAAAAGATTCTTTTCTCTAGGAGTTTCCTTAATGGTGGAGATCATGCTTTTTATATAGCGAACTCCATATTTATTAACTGCGGCATTATAGTACTGGTCAAAGCCCTTGCCAAAGGTTCTTAAATCATTATAGAATATAGTAGCGTCAACCTTGTCTCGATAGTGATCTTTGGCCAAAATTGCCTGTTTTGTTGCATAGGTACAACAGACCGACGAACAATATTCCCTATTTATTAATAAATCACGTGAGCCCACGCACTGAATCCAGGCTATTTCTCTTGGGAACTCCCCATCAAAAGGCCTTAGGATATGTCCTTTATAAGGACCTGAGGCACTAAAAATCCTCTCCATTTCAAAAGAGGTAATTACATTGGCATGGTGTCCAAATCCATACTCCGGCTTTTGGTGCGCATTAAAGAGTTCAAAACCTGGTGCCACAATGATCGAACCAACCTTTAAACTCTCCATCTCTTCCTTATCATCATACTTAATGGCATTTGCCAGACACATATGTTCACAGAGACCGCAGCCGATACATTTCCCTCGATCAATAACAAATACCCTAGGTACTGCCTGGGGATAAAGGATATAAGCTGCCTTTCGTTTACTTAAATTCTCATTAAAGGGATCAATGGCAGTAACAGGACAATGTGTGGCGCACTCACCACAGCCGGTGCATTTCTCTCCATCAATATAGCGTGGAAGTCTGGCTATGGTAACTTCAAAATTCCCAGCCTCTCCATCTACCTTCCTTAATTCTCCATAGGTGATTATTCTAATGTTTATATGCTTATCGCACTCAACCAGCTTGGGAGAGATGATACACATAGCACAATCATTGGTAGGAAAGGTCTTGTCCAGATGGGCCATGTTCCCGCCAATGGAGGGTGCTGCATCCATTAAGTAGGTCAAAAAACCGGATTCAGCCAGGTCGAGGGATGCTTGCATACCTCCAATGCCTCCTCCAATTACCAGCACTGATCCTACTTTTGTGCTCAATTTTCCAACCTCCGCTTTTTCACTTACCGATTTACCTACAAGTGGGTTTTCTATCTCATGGCGATATACTTGGGTGTATTTCCATGACCAGGTGCATAACCTAAGCTGTTTTCCCCTAACAACTCAACTATGTATGAATAAACATTCTTCACATCAATTCCTAGATTCTTAGCTATCTCTTCAGTGGTGAGTGGCTCTTCCTTTAAGGTAAGTGAAATCATATTCTTCCAATATTCTGATGTACGGGCCTCGTTTACTACCTCATCAAATTCTTCTTGAGATACCTTTTCTCCATAAACATTTCCCTTTTCTACTAGTTCTTGGCCTTTCCCCATTAACCAACGAAATCTCTCTCCCTCTAAAACACCTTTAATGGCCTGCAACTGCCGAATTAAAAATTCATTTATCCTGAGTGAATCCAATCCTTTAATCTTATTAACAAACTGATCTACCAACTCGGCAAATCTTTGCCCCTCTCCAGCAGAGACCCAATCAAGGTATAATCTTTCCTGATTAAAGCCAGCGAGCCGAAAAAGTTTTTCCGTTGACCTGATCCTATTCTCACACTGATAGTTACCACTCAAATAGTGACAGTCACCCGGGTGGCATCCTAAGACCATAACCCCATCAAATCCAGCCATAAACCCTTCCAAGATAAATACAGGATCCACCCTTCCCGAACACATGACCCTTATTACCCTTATATTGGGTGGATATTGAAAGCGGGAAATTCCGGCCAGGTCAGCACCAGCATAAGCACACCAATTGCAGAGAAAAGCCAAAATCTTTGGTTCAAATGGTTTTGTTACTTTTTCGCTCACTTCTTCCTCATATTCATACTGTTTTTATTAAGTAATCTTTACCTCATCACTGTTAGAGCCCCAATCTGTGATGAAATTTCACTATCAGTAAAATGATTCATCTTTATTGCATGCTGGGGACAACTGGCAGCACAGACTCCACACCCCTTACAAGAAGCAGAAATAGTAAATGCCTTTTCCCCTCCTTCAGGCCATGGTTCAAGTCTGATGGCATTATAAGGACATAGGGATTCACATAAACCACACCCCACACAAATTTTCTGATCAACAGTGGAAACAATCGGTACCACGGTTATGACATCATGGGAAATTACTATTGATGCCCGAGCTGCTGCTGCTGCTGCTTGAGATATAGTCTCGTCAATCGTTTTGGGAAAATGTGCCATGCCACAGAGAAATATCCCATCGGTGGCAAAATCGACCGGTCTCAATTTGGCATGGGCCTCTAAGAAGAAACCGCCTTCACTCAGGGGCACCTTCAACATTTTGGCCAATTGTTCATTTTCTCTAGGAATGACGGCGCTGCTTAACACCAGAAGTTCAGGAAATAACACTAAGGTTTTTCCTAGGAACAAATCAGTAACCGTAATCTTTAGCGATCCTTCATCCATGCTGACTTCAGGTTTGTTCTCTAAGTCATAACGAATAAAAATGATTCCCTTTTGCCGTGCCTTACGGTAATATTCCTCCGTGAAACCATAAGTTCTAATGTCTCGGTAAAGAATATAGATTTCAACATTGGGATTCTTCTCTTTAAGATGCAAGGCATTCTTAATGGCATCCTGACAGCAAATCCGACTACAATAGGGCCTTTCAGGAATTCTGGAACCCACACACTGGATCATGGCGATCGAGTTGAGCGTTGAGAGTTGAGGGTGAGGAGCTGAGAGTCTTTCTTCCAATTCCAATTGGGTAATCACTCTTTTATCCTGGCCATAAAGGTATTCACCTTCGGGTTTACTCTCTTCGCCGCCGGTTGCTACTATTACCACCCCATGTTCTAGCTCCACTTTTTTAGCATCACCGCTATTAGCCGCGATCTCGATTCTACTTTTGAAGTTACCTACATAACCCGTAATCTCTGTAATCTGAGCATTGGTAACTACATGGATTAAAGGATTTTCTTCTACCTCTTTAATAATATTTTTTAATAATTCCTGTGGATCGTTTCCAGTTATAGTAAAGTATAGATTCTTTAGGTTTCCTCCTAGGGTATCGCTTTTTTCTATAAGGAAAGTCTCAAACCCTTGTTGTGCAAGGTTTAGGGCAGCAGTCATGCCTGCTAATCCCCCGCCAATGATCAAGCCCTTTTTAATGACTTTTTCAATAGGCGCCTCTAATGATTCCAGGAGCCGGGATTTAGCCACAATCATTTTAACTTGATCCTTTGCCTTCTGGGTAGCTTCTTCCTTGTTATGCATATGTACCCAACTACATTGATCTCTGATGTTAGCCATTTCAAAGAGATATTTATTAAGTCCTGCCTCTCTGATAGTTTCCTGAAAAAGTGGTTCATGGGTTCTTGGTGAACAGGAGGCTACTACTACCCGATTCAATTTATGTTCTTTAATAACTTCTTTTATCTTCTCCTGGGCATCTTGAGAGCAGGTATAAAGATTCTCCATAGCAAAAACTACCCCCTCTAGACCTCTCGCATACTCTGCTACTTCAGGTACATTTACTACTCCTCCAATATTTATTCCACAGTGGCAGACAAAGACTCCAATCCGCGGTTCTTGTCCTGAAACGTCTATCTCCTCAGGGTATTCCTTCGTCGTGTTCAAAGTTTCCTTGGCCTGAGAGAGTAAAGCAGCCGAGTATGCTGCCGCACCACTTGCCTGGGCAATGGTCTCGGGTATATCCTTTGGACTCTGAAAGGGTCCGCAAACGAAAATACCAGGCTTAGAAGTAGCTAGTGGGGAAAAGGGGTGAGTAGCACAGAAACCATATTCATTCAATTTAACTCCTAACTTTTCGCAAAGCTCCCGTGTGCTCTTAGATGGTCTCAGTCCCAAGGAAAGAATCACTAACTCAAACTCTTCTTCTTGTATCCCACCTTTCTCATCAATATAGGTTAATTCTAGATTTCTTGTTTTTGGCCTTTCAGAAACACGGGAGATCATACTACGAATATATCTCACACCATATTCCTTCTGTGCCCTCTCGAAATAGGTATCGAATCCCTTTCCCTGCGCCCTGATATCTATATAGTAAATAGTAGGTTCAATCTCACTCTCATGCTCTTTAGCAATTATTGCTTCTTTAGTGGCATACATGCAACAGACAGAAGAACAGTATCCATTCCCGCAGATAGTATCACGCGATCCCACACATTGAATCCATGCAATCTTCTTAGGATGAGTCTTATCAGATGGTCTTACTATCGCTCCTTGATAAGGACCAGAGGCACTCAGAATCCTCTCAAACTCAATGCTCGTAATCACATTAGGATAGAGTCCGTATCCATAATTAGCTATTTGCTGAGCATCAAATTCATCAAAACCAGGTGCCAGAACGATTGCGCCGATAATTATAGTAATTTGCTTTTCCTTTTGTTCATACTCTATGGCCTTACTTTCGCAGAACCTCTCACACAATCGGCATTTCCCTTTAGTAAAGTATAGACAGTGTTCTGCATCTATAGTATACACCAAGGGTACCGCCTGAGGATATTTAACATAAATCGCCTTTCTCTCATTTAACCCTTCATTAAAACTGTCGAGAACTTTGACTGGGCATTTTTCAGCACAGACACCACATCCGATACATCTATTTTCATTAACGTACCTAGGCTTTTGAATAATGGAAACATTAAAGTTTCCTGGTGTGCCTTCAATACTGCTGACGTGGGCATTGGTGAATATTTTAATATTTCTATGCCTCCCACATTCCACCAGTTTAGGTGAAAGTATACACAGGGAACAATCATTGGTAGGAAACGTCTTGTCTAACTGTGACATTACTCCCCCGATAGCTGGTGACTGTTCCACTAAATAAACATAGTATCCTGACTCAGCTAGATCTAGGGATGCTTGAATACCTGCTATTCCACCACCAACAATAAGCACAGCCCCTACTTCTTTGCTAGTGGTAGTGCTGTTTTCTTTTGATCCTGAGGCATTGCTATCACGCATAGAACTGTAAAACCTTTTAATTAGTCATAAGAACAAAGGTTGGAATGTATCTATTAGTTTATAGGTTGCCTCTTTGAAAAATCTCCTTAATATCTTTAACCCCTTTAATCCTAAGGGGAGATAGCCTCAGCTTTCCCTTTCTGAACATCCTCCACCCCAATTTCGCCTCCTTAATTATAGCCGGAATGTCTTTAAAAATACCTCCTGATCTAATTTTATACTGCCTGACCATCCCTAATTCGTGGACTCTTCCTAACTCTTTGATTGAAGAAAGAAAGGAAGAATGAAAAGTGGAGATATCCTTTTCGCCAAGTGAAACTTTGTGTGTCAGCGCCATTTTCTTCAAGGCATCCATTATATAGGCAATGTCGATATCATTGGGACATCTGGTACTACAGGTATAACAGGAGGCGCATACCCAAATAGTCTTTGAAGTTAATACATCCTTTTCCAAGCCAAGTTGCACCATTCTAACTATCTGATGGGGAAGTATATCCATGGCAAAGTTCGTTGGGCATCCAGTGGAGCACTTCTGACATTGGTAGCATCCATATACCTCTGTTCCACTCTCTTTAGTAACAAGATCTGCTAGAGAAATCTCTCCTTTATTTCTCTTTATCTTTTTTATCTCTATCGCCTCTGCCACCATACACTTCTTTTGCTCACAGGGTTAGTTAGAGTAAGTTTTTTGATTTTAATAGCCTTCTGGGATCAACTAAATGCCTTCCTACCCACTTATCAACCTCGCTATCTCCCATTGCTAATCCCATCAATTCAGTGAAATAAAATATGGGAAGGTAATAGTCTTTCTTAAATTCCCGGGAGATCTCTTCCTGGCGTTGATCCAGATTACCCTGACATAGAGGACAAGCTGTTACTATACACTCTGCCCCTGTTTCGAGCGCCACTTCATATAGTTTATTTACCAATGTTCTTATGATATCGGGGCGAGTCAATACTAAACTGCCTCCACAGCAGTCAGTCTTATATGACCAGGGGTAAACCTCTACTCCTAAAATCTCCATCAAGTGGTCCATATTTTGAGGGTTCTCATAGTCTTTTGCTCCAGTAATCTTAGGAGGCCTCATAGTGAGACACCCGTAATAGCATACTGCCTTAAGTCCGGTTAAGGGCTTTCTAATCCTTTCCTTCACGACATTAAAGGTTATATCTTCACAAATAAAACTGAGCAGATCTTTTGGCGTTACCTCTCCCTTAAAGGTGAAATCCTTATAGGAATCCGGATTATCCAGCAGTGTATGTTCAGCTACTTTTGTTCTTTGAAAACAAGCAGCACATGGTATTATTAAATCTTTTAGTCCACTTTCCCCAGCCATCACTAAATTTCTTGCGGCTAGAGCAATCGCTAATTCTTCATTGGTACTGTGGGCTGAGGATGCTCCGCAACAATTCCAATCATCGAGCTCCTTAAGTTCAATACCTAAGATTTTGCAAACTGCCTCGATCGATTCTCCATATTCCCTTGCGGTGCCATGTAAAGAACAACCAGGAAAGTATGAAACTTTCATGTGACCTCCCCTTTTCAGTATTTAAATAATCTCTTTATCTCCCCCCTCCCCTTTATCCTCCGAGGAAAGAGCTTGAGCTTCCCTTTTTTAAACATCTGCCACCCCAGCTT
>CAYYOQ010000128.1:0-6813 GCA_964473235.1 uncultured Thermodesulfobacteriota bacterium
TTAATACACCTCCCGAAATTCATCTTCCGCTTGACTCCCCGCTGTCATTAGATAAAGAAGAAAAAAATTCTTGACATACCATAAAGTTAATGCTATTCAGCTGTGCAGACTTTTTAAATATGAATGAATGTTCATTCATAAAATTATATACTCACCTCTTTCAATGTAACTATTGAAAAAACAAAGGAAAGGAGAAATCTTATGGCACTAGATTTTGAACTGACTGAAGAACAAAAGATGATCGTTGAAACAGTAAGGAAATTTAAGGAAAAAGAGTGTCCTAAAGAGAAGGTAAGGGAATGGGACAAGACGGAGACTTTCCCCACCCATGTGTGGAAAAGACTTGGTGAGATTGGACTCTTAGGGGCTGCGTTTCCAGAGCAATACGGCGGAACTGGTGGTGGAATTATTGAAGAGACTTTGATTACCGAGGAGTTATCTTATGGTTTTTCTGATCTAGGGTTGACTTACCTCCTGGGGGTATGCTTCGGTGGCATTTCCATTCTAGAGCAGGGAAATGAAGAACAGAAAAAAAAGTACCTCCCCCCCCTCATTGCTGGTAATACCAACTTCTGCTTGAGCTTGACAGAGCCGGGTGGTGGTACCGATATCCTGGGAGCTTTGAAATCAAGGGCTAAGCAGGATGGTGACTATTTCATTCTCAATGGTACTAAAATTTTCACCACTGGTGCCCATGTTGCCGATACCATCGTCGGTGTTTTCAGAACTGATGATTCACCAGATAAGCCAGCCCGTGGACTCACCATCTTCCTCATTGATAAAAAGAGCCCAGGCATTACCTGTAATAAAATTGAGAAGCTGGGAAGCCACATCCTAAGTTCATTTGAGGTCGTGTACGAAGACGTAAAAGTCCACAAGAGCCAGATTTTAGGAGAGAGAGGAAAAGGGTGGTATCAAATTATCGCTACCCTTAATAATGAGAGAATCGTATGCGCCGCTATCTGCCTTGGTCTTGCCCGGGCAGCTCTTGATGATGCGGTTCAGTATGCTAAAGAGAGGGAGGCATTTGGTAAGCCCATTGGCCAGTATCAGGCAATACAACACCCCTTGGCCGAAAGCGCAACTGAGCTTGAAGCAGCCCGCTTGATTACCTATAAAGCCGCCTGGATGCAGTCAAAGAATCCCCAAAGCACACAGACAGGTGTGATCGCCACTATGGCTAAATACTATGCCTCAGAAATTGCCCAGAAGGCTACTGACCGCGGTATGAGGGTACTCGCAGGGTATGGATTCACCGAAGAGTACGACATGCAGCGCTACTTTAGAAATATCAGGCAGCTCATCTTCGCACCTATCACCAATGAGATGTCAAAGAATTTCCTCGGTCAGGTGATGCTGGGACTGCCCAAATCATACTAGGAGGGGCAACTGCACAAGGGCACGAAACCATGATCCCAAAAAGGCAGCATTATGGTGGAAGCCATAGTGCTGCCTCCCATCATTTTTTAATCTACTCCCATCTGCCCAGTTGTAGAGTGTATAATTCATGGTAGAAATATCATTTGCATGAGCAACCTTCAAACCAACCTCTCACGAAGAAAAAGGGGACCTACAAAACCTATCATAAAGTGGTGCAGAGATGGCTTCACCTCATGAAATCCCCAGCATTTGTCCCAATTGCGCTGAAGGATGCGGTTTTTATACGATCCTAGAACGAGGAAAGGTCCTCACCATAGACTACATGAAAAACCACCCTGTCAACCAAGGAGGATTGTGTATTAAGGGCAATGCAGTCGTTGATATCATTGACCACACCCACCGGATCGACTCCCCCCTTCTCAAGAAAGATGACTCCACCCATGATAAAATTTCCTGGCAAGAGGCTATCAACCTAATTGCTACCCAGTTAAAAGGGATCCAAAGAAAATACGGCACTCATGCTCTTGCTTTTCTCACCTCTGCTCACAGCACCAATGAGGAAAGTTATCTTTTACAAAAATTTGCCAGAGTACTTGGCACCAACAATATAGACTGTACTTCCTTTTATGAAGACGCTCTCGGGAGCAACGATCTCATCACCTCCCTAGGATATGCATCTGCCACCAACCCTTTTTCAGATCTAAGTAATGCCAAATGTATTTTGATTTCAGGTTCAAACTTTTTTGAAAACCACCCGGTAATAGCCTACTGGGTATTCGAGGCAAAAGCACGGGGGGCGGTAATCATTTATAGTGATCACCAGATACCACCCGCCCTGTTAGCAGTTGACCATTTCCTCCACATAAACCCAGGAACTCAGGAAGCCCTCATCGAAGGCATGATGCTCCATATCATTGAAAAGAATCTCTTTAACCAACAGTTTATCACCACTCGCACCTCTGGGTTCGAAGCATTGCAGAAAACACTACGTAAACAATCACTCGCCCAATTAGAGAAGATATCGGGTGTCTCTGCCGGAAACATTAAAGAAGCAGCAGAGCGCTATGCTACCTCATCCGCCTCAGCCATTATTCACTCCAGTGAGTTCAACTCTACACCTCACTCCAGCACCATTAGCAGCCTTGTTAACCTCACCCTCCTCTGCGGACATGTTGGCCGCCCTGGAACAGGACTAATGCCTCTCGCAGAACACCATAATACCCAGGGCTGCTATGATATGGGAACATCCCCTGTACTCCTTCCAGGACATTTGGGTATTCATGATGACACCACCCAACAGGGCATTGCCAAGTTGTGGAAGGTAAAGAAACTCCCCTCTCAAAAAGGTATTTCTTTTCCTGAAATGGCTCAAGCGTTGCAAAGGGGAAAGATCAAGGCACTCTATATTGTGGAATCAGACCCACTGGGAGAGCATATTAACGCCCCTCTGTTCAAGCAGGCATTAAAAAATGTAGAATTGTTGGTGGTACAAGACCTCGTGCTCACTCCGACCGCCCGGCAGGCTCATCTGGTACTACCAGCGCAAGGGTGGGCTGAAAAGACAGGAACCTACACCAATGCGGAACGTCGAGTCCAGTGGCAGTCTAAAGTGCTCACCTCTACTCACCAGATAGTTCCCAGCTGGCAGTTACTTTGTAGCGTGGCAAGAAAACTGGGATTTACAAAGCAGTTTTCATTCCGCAGCCCAGAAATGATCCTCAAAGAGATAAATAAAATAATTCCCACCTACACTGGCATTTCATCCCACCGGGTACACCATATCGATGGCCTGACCTGGCCCTGTCCTACCCCCAAACACCCAGGCACCCCCATCCTCTACACTGAGCACTTTGCAACACCAGATGGGCTCGGAAAATTTACCGCTATACTGCCAAAAAAGAGGGATAAACAAACTAAAAAATATCCCTTCTACTTAACCTTTGGAAGATCACTTGTGTCCTACGACGTACTGCACTCCCGTCCATCAGATGAGCTTTTGATCGAAATCAATCCCAAAGATGCCAAAAAGATGCATCTCCGTGATCAGAGTGAAGTGAAGATCTCAACTAAACTAGGCACGATAAAAGCCACCGCATGCGTATCTGAAAAGGTTCTCCCAGGGATCGTGTTCATACCTTTCCTGCCCTCACGCGGTACCGATCACCACGCGTTTAGTACTATCGATCCCCGTGTGAAATCGCCAGAGCTTAATACCACCACCTGCCAAGTCAAGGCCAGTGGAGGAAAGCAATGAGTACTAAGACGCTCCACATTGATATTGACCGATGCATTGCCTGCCGGGCCTGTGAGGTTGCCTGTGCACGAGAACATGGAGGCAGCTCTTTCATGTTCGTTACCACTGTTGATGATCACTACTCGGTTCCCCTCTGTTGCTTCCACTGCGAAAAAAGCCCCTGTGTAAATGTCTGCCCTACCCAGGCGCTTGAAAAAACATCACACTCTGCGGTGATTGTTCACCAGGTCAGATGTATCGGGTGCAGACTATGCACCATTGTGTGTCCTTTTGGTGTAATTCAGGTAGACGAAGAGAGTAAAGTACTCAAATGCGACAAATGTATCCATCGCTTAAAGAAAGGGCTCGAACCAGCCTGTGTACTTACCTGTCCCACCAAAGCGCTCACCTATAAAAAACCTGACCAGAACACATTACGGCAGAGAAAGAAAAGTGCCCTTAAAAGCACTATATTCACACAGTCCATGAAATCTAAACACCACTCCTTGTAATGTGCTATGGGATCTTCAGTACACCTTGAGATTATCACTCGTCTCAAAGAAACTTTTAATGAACAGATCACGGTTGAGAGTGGAACTCCTTCCCTACTCTACCTGCGAATTGATGCCCCCCTCGTTCGCACTCTTGCAGAATATGTTGCCCTCCAGCTTGAAGGAAGGTTTATCACCTGCGTCGCCACAGACCTCAGGAAGGAGGAGGGAACATTTAGGCTACTACACCTGTTTTCCCTCGACAAGGCAAAAACCTTTCTTGGAATCAAAACCGATGTGAATCCCTCAACTGCTGTTATTGACTCTATTACTCCAGTGATTCCTGGTGCCAATTGGGCTGAGCGGGAACTTAAAGATATGAGTGGCATCACTGCACAGGGGCACCCTGACTTGAGGAGACTTATCCTCGCAGACGACTGGCCTGAAGAGGCATACCCTCTAAGAAAAGATTTTCCCTTCGATTACAAACCCGCATCTGTTTCTGGAGTAGCACCAGGTCTTAAGTCACCACCCGCAAGTACTACCGTGCTTCCCCTTGGCTCTTTTCACGCCCAGAAGGAAATAACCACCTACCTCAATCTCTTCGTCTACGGCGAAAAGGTGGTAGATGCCGACTACCGGGGGTTTTACAACCACCGGGGGTTAGAGAAAATGGGAGAAAGTGCCTTCACCTATCACCACATCCCCTTTATCGCGGAGAGGATCTGCGCCTGTTGTGGGTTTTCTCACAGTACCTGTTACTGCCAGGCGATAGAATCTGCAGCCCACCTTGAGATACCGCCCCGAGCAAAATATATCAGAACGTTGCTACTGGAAATTGAACGACTCTACAGCCACTCCCTCTGGCTAGCTTCGCTGTGTAATATGGAAGGATTTGCCAGTTTGTTTTTAAGGTGCTGCTCGTTGCAGCAAGATGTCCTCGACCTCGCTCAGCTTTTGACAGGTAATCGCATCATTTTTGATATGAACATCATCGGAGGTATACAAAAAGATATTCCCAAGGATGCTCAAGATCGCCTCCCTAAACTGATTGACCGTATTGAAGGTGAGCTCAAGTTTGCTATCGAAGCCTTGAAGGGGGAATTTCTCATCTTCTCACAATTGAAGGGGGTAAGCACACTTCCTCCTACTGATGCTCGTCGACTATGCACCACCGGCATCATTGCCCGTGCTTCAGGAATTACTGTCGATGCCCGGGTCAACCATCCTTACGCTGCCTATGAAAGTCTGGGTTTTAAACCCATTACCCGAGATGAGGGGGATAACTTTGCACGAGTCTCCCTGCGCCTTGATGAAATGGTGCAATCCCTTACCCTCATGCGTGAATCGCTCGAAAAAATGCCTGAGGGAGAAATTAATCTGAAGGTTGAAGAAATTCCACCCCATACGGACAGTATTTCCGCCGTTGAATCACCCAAGGGTGAGACAGTCCACTATATACTCACAGGAGAAAACAACAGACCGCTGCGCTGGAAGATAAAGGCAGCTCCCTTTTCAAACTTGCAGGTTCTTCCCATTATGCTCAGAGGAACCAATATCGCCGACGCACGTATCTCCATCAACAGTATTGATCCTTGCTTTTCCTGTACGGAACATTGACCCTCTACGTAAAAGACTTTTTTAGGACGTACCGATGCTTAAATTGCACCTGATTAGCGAGTTGAAAGAAGCCTTCATTAACCTCAAGGATAAAAAAGTAGAGGCCCCCAGACCCATAAAACCACCTTTCCCCTTGCCCCCGCTCTATAAAAAAATGGTGCTCTATGAGAAAAAGTGCATTGGCTGCGGTGCGTGCGCGTTGAATTGCCCCGCTCAGTGCATAGGGGTTTCAGATAACAAAAAGTACCGGGTGGTTGAATTCCAGTTAACCAGCTGCATCTACTGCGGTCTCTGTGCTGAAGTGTGCCCAGTAACGGCAATTAGCTTTGTTCCGGGCAACGAACTGCCCTCACCCTCCAAAGAGCACCTACACCACGAGCTGTGGATTAAGCTTAAAAGGTGTGAACACTGCCGAGAAATCATTGGCACCACAAAAGTGATCTTAAAAACAGTTAAAGATCTGTTTGCCCCTCTCACCACACGAGAACTAGAATGGGTAGGATTGTGCTCAACGTGCAGGAGAAAACTTCAAAGTGATGTCCTCATCAGACAGTTTACCAAGTAGCTCGATAAGTTCTACACCTCATCTTGCTCCTGTAAAAAAGGCCATAGCCTGCTACCATGCCAATATTGGGGCGTGCAACGGGTGTGACTTGGAGGTATGTAATCTTTTCAGTCTCTCTTTGTTGAAAAAACTCCCTCTAGAAATCACCCTGGTGAGAACGGTTAAAAATGCCGATGTGCTGCTGGTTACCGGATCTTTGAGCAGGCCATTAGTAAAAAGGATAAAGGAGTTAAAGGAAATGCTCACCGCAAATAAAACTATCATTGCGGTAGGAGCCTGTGCCATTGACGGGGGATTGTGGAGGAAAAGCTACCCCATTATAGGGGGAATCGACAAAATGTTACCAGTAAACTACTATATTCCCGGATGCCCTCCTGCACCCGATGCTATACTCTTTTGCCTAGAGTCAGCACTTGTTTCAAAGAAGAAGCAATTTTCACCTATTATTTATAAGGAAAAGTAACATCCCAACTTACTAACCCAGAAAGGAGCTTTCTATGACAGCAAAAACACACACCTCAAAA
>CAYYOQ010000129.1:0-3952 GCA_964473235.1 uncultured Thermodesulfobacteriota bacterium
TCTTTTAAAGAAGATAGAGCGATAGGATTTCCGCAGCCAAGACCTAAATTTGCACCCTCTGGAACTGATTGTAGTTCCTCATCAGAATATCCTATTTTCCTGCTGATGTCCCACGTTACATCGGCGGTTCCACAGCACGAATGCAGGGGAGGGCAACAGGAACTACCTTGTTTCGCAATTTTGGCATAGCCTTCTCTCACCACCTTCTTTTTTTCTTCATTATCCATTGGTAATTACCTCCCAGCTCACCCTTGTTCAAAAATAGATTTAGAAAAAATTGCTACATAACTCCTCCTAGTCGGACACTGTAAATTGATCATTGGTGGGTTACCCCATTGTAGAACAGTAGAGTATTGAGTAGCAATTTTATAAAAACCGTTCAGACGGTTTATGATGGTAGGTCAAAAGACACCATACAAAGGAGAACAGACTAAAATTTTTCAGATGACTTTACCTTCTAGCATGATAGTAACCACTTCAGATGTTCTATCATAGTGTGTATAAATTTTAACGTGTTCTCTAAATTGCCCCTTCTGTAGTTTATTTTTGTCTAACTTAACGATGAGAGTAAATTTTTCTCCTTTTTTATTAGTCTCTGTCTCTGCCGTAATCCAATTAGAGCTTGGCTCAACCTTCTCTATAGTCAAGCCATGTTCTCTCACTCTACTGATCGTTATTGTTCTCTCAAGACTATTGGGATCATTAGTATCCTTACTGGCATCTATGATGCCGAAATAAAGGTATTCAGGTGCTGCCGTTATCTCCTTCTCCAATGTACCTATTACAACAATTTCAAGTTCGGGTTTCTTTTGACTATTGGTCTTGAGCACAACCTTTCCCTGAAACGACTCTTTTATGCCTGAGGAAGTCTTAATCTCCAAGTTATATACTTTCCCTTTTTCTATGGTTTTAAGCTTATATTTTATTTTATCCTTAATAGTGGAGGTGATATCCGTTATCTTAAGAGGTTGTTCTTCAAGTGAGGTAATAGTTAATTTCACCTTAATTTTGTCTCCTGCATATCCTTTTAGCATCACCTGAGTACTTGGTAGTACACTGATATACTGCTTTATATTTCCCTCCTGACCAGGAGAGATAGCCTTATTGCATCCTCACCCAGCGGTGCATTGATACGGTAGTGATAACGCTAAAAAACAGATTAGAGCGATAAGATGAAGAATTTTTTTTGCAGTACACATTTTAAAACCTCCTTATTTAAGTTTAAAACGTATTGGATTACGTTTATTAGCATTTGGCGATGCTATAGTAACTTAATGATTCATGAAACAAACCACATAATCATCCTTAATCAAATTTACAATCCACCAGCCAAATATAATTTTAAATAGTGGCTTGCGCGGTATGAACTCCGCACCAGCGATCCGGCAGCCACACTTTCGAAGCCAAGATTCATTGCCTTTCGGTGCCAGAACTCAAACTCCTCCGGTTTCACGTAGCGAGCCACCGGGATATGGCGGAGTGAGGGAGCTAGATACTGACCAAGCGTAAGCATGTTACAGCCGACCCGTCGCAGGTCTTCCAGCACAGCCTCAACTTCTTCACATTCTTCTCCCAAACCGAGCATTATCCCGGATTTGGTGATGCCCTCGGGAAACATTTCTTTGGCTTTGCGGATAATTTCAAGAGATACCCAGTAATTGGCGCCCTGTCGTATTCTTGGATAAAGCCGGGGGATCGTTTCCAGATTGTGGGCTAGGATGTCCGGTCGAGAAGCCAGTACCGTAGCTAATGCCTCAGCTAAGCCTTTAAAATCCGGCACCAACAGTTCTACCCTGACTCCATGACAGCGTTCCCGCAAGGTTTCTGCTACCCGGGCATAGTGACCTGCGCCGCCATCTGAAAGATCATCTCGGGTTGGAGAGGTAATGACCACATGGCGGAGACCCAGTTCATTCACCGCTTGAGCAAGCCGTTCTGGCTCGTCTCCAGCTGGCGATTGAGGTCGCCCGCGTTTCACGGCACAGAAGGTGCAGCCTCGCGTGCAGATGTCCCCTAAGATCATGAAAGTGGCTGTGTGGTGAGAAAAGCATTCTCTAAGGTTTGGACAGCGTGCGCTATTGCACACCGTATGCAAGTTAAAGCGCGCTAACAGACTGCTGGTCTGTTTCACTTGCTCCGTCCCGCTACCTACTTTGGCCTGGCGGACCTCGGTGAGCAACCATTGGGGCACTGACAGTGACATCACGCCACCTCCCAGAAGAGCGACATCATTTATTTTCGTGATGAAGGTTCACTGTTGGATAACAATGTCTGGTTTGATGATAATCTCAGACTTTAGGGATTGGTTGATGGTGGAGTATTTCAAGGCCATATCCAAGGCCCGTTGGACGAGTTCCTTAGTCTTGCCTTTGACTACAATTTTGGGATACAGGGTCACCTTCTTAAACCACGAAGTCCGATCAATGAATTCCTCCACCTCGCCTTCAGCCTCGCATTCTAGAGAAACCAAGTTCAACTGGAAGCGTTCGGCAGCCCAGATGACCATCATTAAGTAACAGGTGTTGGATGCCGCTACAAAAGCATCCTCAGGAGTAAGCACATTGGGCATGCCGTGAAGGCTCGGTGGAGCGGAAAACTTCATCTCCACACCGTTTTGGCACCATGTGTATCCCTCATGTCCACTACGCCATTCCACTTTGTTTTTATAAACCACCCTATTCGCTCCTTTCTATGGAAGGCGATGCAATTATCCTTCTTCTAGAACCTCGTCTACTGCCTTTGCAATCTCTTCTGCCACCGTCTGAACAGCAGGTGCTTCTTCCGGCCCGAAATTTCGCAGTTTCGCAGGGGGGTCAATGCTGCACTTCTTCAAAACTTCGGGAATGAGTATCGATTTACTGAGCTTACCTGAAAGCATTTCAGTAGCCTTAGCAGCACACAATTTCTCACAGCCGTCCACTGTAATAGTGGGATATCGAGAGGCAAAGGTCCGTTCCTCCTCACCCCCTGCGATAAACAACGGCAGACAAATGGTGACAGTCTCCCCGGGCCTCAGTTCATCGAGAACCTTACGGCAGGCTAAGCGACATAATGTTCCCTCGGGTATTCCCTCACCGCTGCAAGAAACAATTCCGACCTTTGTGATTTGGATATCTATCATTTATCGCCTTCCGTAGCCAGCCGATCTACAGTTTCAGCCAATTCCTCCGCCGCCACTTTGGCCAGCTTTTGACCGGCAGCATTCAATTGTGCCAACCCCTCGGGCTTGAGGTCCTTATGTGCCGTGAAAAATTTTATAGCTTGGCACGCCTCGGCTGCTTTTTCCCCAAGCGCTTCTAAACTTTTTCTCGCACAGTCCCTGGGACAACCATCAATTGTGATCACCGGGTTTTCAACAACTAACTGCCTGGCCTCCGGATCATTGATCACCAGAAGCGGAAGGCATGTCAAGGTGGCCACTCCTGGTCGAACCCGTTCCACTAGTTCATAGGCCGTCTCCCGGGCCAGAGCCCCATAGGTCTTGCCAATACCGCTGCACGGCAGTACCACTACCTTTTTGGGTTTCTTATCCATATAACTTTTTTGCCTCCTGATTGATCTTTTCTTTCATTACTTCAAAGTAGTCTTCGGCTTTAAGGAGACCGACCTTGTCGCCTTCAGGGTCGATCAATTCAATCCTGTAAATCCAGCCTGTACCATAGGGGTCTTGATTGATCAGATAAGGATTCTCATACATGTCAGGGTTGACTTCCACCACCTTGCCCGTTACTGGAGAAAGGATCTCAAAGGTTGCCTTAATGGTTTCGATTGTACCGATTCCTTGGCCTTGTTTTGCCTCTGTACCCGGCTTTATGGTCTCAAGAAAGACGACATCCCCTCTGACCTTCTGTTGGAAGTCGGTTACTCCTACCGTGGCTATTTTGCCTTGCAGGTATACCCAAAAATCGTCCTTAGTGTAAAAGCAATCAGTTTTTACCCGAAAAATAAACTT
>CAYYOQ010000129.1:3962-6805 GCA_964473235.1 uncultured Thermodesulfobacteriota bacterium
CCTCGATCTGCTCATCTGTTGCCTGAACTTTGAAAGTGGTTTCAAGGAATTTTTCCATATTATCCCCTTTTTGTTTTATGATTATGAATTTAGGACATTGCCTACTTCCATAACGATCTTCTTGACCTGAACGGAACCTGCGAATTTGGGTTGACCATCAATCACCACCAAAGGAGTTGGATATTTCTTTGTAACTAGAAGTTGCCCGATTTCACTTTCCTTCTCGGCTGGGGCGTGGCGAAGGTCCAGATATTCTACCCCAGCTTTGTCGTGATAACTTTCCTCCAGCGCCGCTTTGAGTTCTGCCACCTTCTGCTGAAGCATGGCAGCATATTCCGGGCTGAGAGAAAGATCACTACATGCACAACCACCCCCAGCTCCTGGTAAATCGAGAATCCTAACTGTCACGAAGTTATCTTTTGTCATGGTTTTTCTCCTATGTTAACAGTTAAAAATTTCCGGTTTGAAAACGTAAGTCTCCTGATACTTACCACACACTTTTTTCTTATCAGGTGAAAGATTTACGTAATATACTTCAATCTCTAAAGTCACAAAGGGCAATCTAAAGATTACGGACAGTGGATAACACCCTGTGCCCAGAGACAACCACCACAGGTAGGGAACACGTTACCACTGCAATCCTCCTCGTTCGCCTTTGAAAGATCACAGCCACCACAGAAGGTGCAGGGAGAAAAATCGAAGGTCTGTACCCGCTCGCGGAGGGCAACATACTCAGGTGTCTTCCATAACTCACCCACACTTCGCTCATTTACATTACCAACAACATACCGCCGAGAAACACGCATATGCTCATTTAAAAAACTGGTGTGGGTGTGAAGCAGAGGAAGGCAGGGACTCATGCCTCCATCCCAGCAGATTGCAGTTGAACCGCTTTCGATAAAAGGACAGTAATTGTTCGAGGTATGCATACCCTCTTGAGCAAAATTATTAATCCGCCATACCCGTATGATTTTATAGAGAGGTTCGCAGGTATCCTCATTCATATCCATTTTCGATAAATTCAGATGCGGCAACCAGGGAGACGGAGCTTTAGCAAGGTCATTAAGTGCTAAGTTATAAAGCACCTCATCACCCATTTCTTCCACATAGGGAAGCACATTGGTAACCAGGATGCGATCCGTACCCAATTTTCTTCCAAGACGCATTACCGCAGGCAAATCGGCAATGTTGCGCTTCATTGCGACAAAGACAATCCCCATCTGGGGAAGACGATTACGGTATGCCAGGTGTATATCTCGATATCGAGTAACATTTGCAAGTACTTCGGGCAGTAGCGCGCCCAGACGAATATCTGCATAGCTCTCTGGTGTTGCTCCATCCAGTGAAACCCATAGCACATCAAGCCCGACCTCTGTCAACTGTCGTGAAAGTTCTTCGGTAAGCAGTGTCCCGTTGGTGATTAACTCAACTGGGCTTCCAATGCATTTTGCCTTTGATACCATTTCTACAATACCTAAGTGGAACAGCGGCTCACCGAAACCACCAAATAGAATCATTGGAGGTGGTGAAAAGATGCGAAGTCCCTCCACAGCACGCTCAAAAGTTTTCTCATCCATCATGCCCTGCGGTTCATCCCAGATATTACGAATACAGGTGCGACAGATAAGGTTACACTGATTGGTCGGTTCAATGTAGACCTTTGCGAGATGGTTTATGGGCCGTCGCAAAATTATACTATGTTCATTTCCACCGATAGGCAGCTTAGCCCCGGGCTTCAATCCATGACGGAGTAACACCTCCTTAGGCAGGATTAATCTTCCCTCATCGTCTATTTGCGCGCATGAAACAGATTTATGCTTCATAGACTTTTCTCACCCATGATTAGTAAATAATATGACACCACCTATTTTTTTGAGAAAACAGCCGCAGGATCACGACATCCGTTAAGATGCGATTTTAATCTATTCTCCTGGGAAGAAAGGCATCGCTGGTAAACAATCTTCTTTAAAAATTGGTAGGCACCTTCCTTATCTTCATCGGTAATAATCCGCTCTAATTCCATTACCTCCTGTGGCTCCAGTATCAGGGCTTTCTTCGCTATTTCAAGCATACCTGCCACCCACTTATAATAGTTACTTAACCGCTGCCTCAATCCACTTTTTAATTTCACTCTTCAAGGGAACCTTGCCTACCGATTTTACCTCTCGATTAATAAGGAGTGCGGGAGTCCCAAATACACCATACTCTTTGAACCTGGCAATATCTCTCACATGTTCAAGGTCTGCGGGTACTCCTAACTCAGCCAGCACATTCATTACCTCTCTTTCCAGTTGGTCACACTGCATACACCCGGGACCGAGTATCTTTATCTCCAGATGCTTCCTTCTCTCCACCGACATGCCGAGAAACTCCTTATACTCATCCACCAGGGCAACTGCGTAGCTATCTTCCACCGTGGGAGGAATATAATTTCTCTTCTTTACCCGCTGGATGAGCTCAGTTTTTAAACGATCATCTCCCTGGATTCCCTGTGTCTTCAATTCTTCAAAAACCTTTTCAAGACTAATAATACCAACCCTGTTCGCTCCCACCCGTATCATTTTTACATCCTCAGGCATTACACATTAAACCCCCTTATTCGAATCTCGCATAAGCCTTGCCAAGTACATCTACAGAAATAAATTAAGATAGAATATATGTGTTGCGATGTAGTAAATCCCCACTAAAATAAAAGTGACACCTGTTATTTTTCTCATCCAGTACTCAAGCACCCTCACCTTTCTAAAAACCTTCTCCACATTTGTAACCCCGAGGGTGAGTACTACCGCAAATCCCAGCACGGGAAGCCCTGTCCCCACCCCATACAGTGAGGGAAGAACAAC
>CAYYOQ010000130.1:0-6790 GCA_964473235.1 uncultured Thermodesulfobacteriota bacterium
GAAGTACCACCGTTATATCAGCGAAAAGTAAATAGTTCATTGTCTGGCCATCCACATTAGGGAACAGAGCACAAACTATATAACACTACCATTTTGATTTTTTATATGAAAATAAGTTATAATAGTTATTGATATAAATCCTAGGGAGATAAAGCATGAAACCCACTCTCACCATACTAATAATAGTATTCATTTCAAGCTGCGTCCACGTAAGTTACCTACCTACTGATGATATGCTCACCTACCCCCCCACGAACTCATTAAAAATATACTGGGAAAAACCCGAAGTTTCTTACACCATTATTGGAATGCTTGTAGCTGAAGGCGAGGGGGAAGAACAATTGTTTGCTTACATTAAGAAGAAAGCAATGTCAATAGGTGCTCAGGGAATAATCATGAGAATGCCTGCCCAACAGACTGAAACTCATGGGACGTTTTTTTACGGCAACGGCACCATTGTCTCAGATAAATACCACCGTCTAGAAGCTATCGTCATCAGATTTAATGATGGGTAGATATGACGACTTCGTCAAAAGTCCATCTGCTGCGTCGCACCTCGCCTTGTGGGATCACTGCATCTGAAGCATTGCAAGTTGTCGTCTGATTTTTGACTCTTTACCAGACCATCAGAGATAGCGCGCTTCACTAGTCTCTCAATTTTTTTTCATACAATGTACCTTTTTTGTAAACTCACCTTTACGCCACATCTATCACCCCTATCGGTATCCTCAACCACGATACATCCTCTCCTGCAAGGCTTCTAAGATATAAAAAGACCATTAAAGTATTATTAGTAATTTCCGATAGTTAATTTGTATTGTTTGAAAAAAAACTAATCGTTCAACAGTTAAAAATAAAATCAGATAATGCAATCGAGTAAATAAAAGACACAAAGTTAAAAATTAAATGGTTCAGGAAAAAATCAGACAGCTCATTACCAATAAGATCAAAACCCTTCCTACACTTCCCAATATCATTCAGAAGGTGGTGGCACTCGCTCAAGATGAAAAAACTTCAGCGAGAGATTTATGTAAATTAATCTCCTATGATCAGGCCATCTCCTTTAAACTATTAAAAATAGCCAACTCAGCCTACTATGGATTTCTGCGGGAAGTTTCCACCATCCAGCACGCCATTGTCATTTTGGGATTCGATGAGGTAAAAAGAATATCTCTAGGGATAGCGGTAGTTGATCTCATGAAAATGACCGATGATGAGAGCCCTCTCAACTGGGAAGAGTTCTGGAAACACTCCGTGGGTTGTTCACTTGCCGCCAGCATCATCTGCAAAAAAGTCGGCAGTAATGCAGAGATAGCCTCCACTGCTTCCCTCCTTCACGATATTGGAAAATTAGTCTTAAACAATTTCTATACGAGTGAGTATAGAAAAGTACTTGAGAAAACAGAGGTAGAAGAAACCAGCCTAGTAGAGGTTGAGAGGGAAATGCTTGGATTCACCCATGCGGATGTGGGAATGTGGTTAAGCAACAAGTGGAAATTGCCGCCCTCGCTCACCTTTCCTATTGCCTATCACCACCAGGTGGGAGAGGTGGATCAGGAATACCTCCTCCTCACCTCTATAATACATCTCGCCGATATGCTCTGTAAAAAAGCAGGCATTGGCCACAGTGGAGATACCACCATCCCTCACCTTCAAGAGTCTGCGAACAAATGCCTTTGTATAAAAGAAGAGGACATAGAACGTATGATCGGAGAAATTCAAAAGGAAGAAGAAAAGACACGGATATTCATAAATTCTATTCTATAGGCAGGATACACCATGAGTCAGGAGAAGTCTCTCCCTGTTGAAATAACAAAAGTAAGAGAAGAACGCGATCTGTATGCTCAGCTCTTAAAAGAAGCAAATCTCCGCTTTGAAGAGAAAGTAAACGAGCTCTCACTACTCAGGAGGGTTGGAGATATCATCACCTATGCATTCGACCTTCAATCATTTTGCCAGAATCTTACCAACATCATCCTTGAAGAAACTAACGCAGAAAATTGTTCTCTCCTCATCAAGGAACCAAGCTCAAACCGTTTAATCCTCAAAGTTGCCAGTGGAGCGTGGAATAAGCAAACCACCTTTTTTGAAAATATAACTGATTCAACCATCATCTTCTCTATGGGTGAAGGAATCGCAGGGAAGGTAGCCCTTGCGGGCAAACCCATCCTGGTGAACGATGTAAAAAATGATGGGCGCTTTGACCATAGCAGAAAAACAAATTTTCCTATTGGCTCACTTCTGTGTTGTCCCCTGGTGTGGAAGGAACAAGTCCTGGGGGTAGTCAACCTCAGTAACTCCCAACCCTACGCATTTAACAATGACGATGTGAGGGCCATTTCTCTTCTTTCGACCTTCGCTACGTCTATCTTTAAGAATGCTATTGCCTATACAGAGTTAAAGGAATCTGAGGAAAAATTCAGAACGCTCTTCGAGGGAGCACAAGATGCACTGCTGATCATCGATCCTACGTCGCATAAGATAATCGATTGTAATAAACAGACTGAAGAGTGGTTAGGGTTCACGAAACGTGAATTGTTCAGCCTTAATCACATCCAAGATATCTTTGCCTCATATCCTGAAACCTGTGAACTCTTCAATGAAATTATCAAAAACATTAATCATGAAAGCATCCATGAGATTACCTTCCTAAGCAAGGATGGCACCGTGCGGTCAGGGGAGATCAAGGTATCACCGATTAATTACCTCCATAGAGAGCTTTTTCAGTTAGCCACAAGAGACATTACTGAAAGAAAAGAGATAGAGGAAAAACTTATTCAAAATGAAAAATTCAAAGCATTGGGAGAACTTGCAGGAGGAGTGGCTCACGATTTCAATAATATACTCACCGCAATCCTGGGAAGAGTTCAATTACTGATGAAAAGTCTAGGCAGTCTCCCCACAGGAGAGTGGACCAACTCCATGGTTAACCTCAAACAGGGGTTAGAGGTTATTGAGAGCGCCGGATTAGACGGATCAAAGATACTGCAACGACTACAGGAATTTTATCGAATGAGAAGCGATGATAAAAAATTCGCGCTGATCGACCTAAACGAAATCATTAACCTCGTGTTAGAGTTCACCAAAGTAAAGTGGAAAGATGAAGCAGAGCTTAAGGGAATAACCTACCATATTCACAAAGAGTTCTCTTCCCTCCCTTCCATAGAGGGATGTGCGTCAGAGCTGAGGGAGGTGTTGGCCAATCTTATCAATAATGCCCTCGACGCAATGCCCAAAGGGGGAGAAATCACCATAAAAACATTAGAACAAAACAGCTCCATAACCCTCATCCTCCAGGATAGTGGCACAGGTATCCCTAAAACTATCAGAAGTAGAATTTTCGATCCCTTTTTCACCACCAAAGGAAAGCACTCTAATGGACTGGGGCTCAGTGTCTCTTACGGCATTATCAAACGCCATAGAGGCGACATGACTGTAGAGAGCAGAGAAGGACAGGGAACCACCTTTACCATCAAAATCCCTGTTTCAAAAAAAAGCAACACAACCGTAAAGGAAGAGGAGCAAACCGATCTTACGCAATCGAAAAACGCCCACATCCTTATCATAGAGGACGAGGAAACAGTACGTAATGTACTCTACGATATTTTAACCGCACATGGGCATCACGTCTCAGCCGCATCTCATGGTAAGGAAGGGTTACAACTTTTTCAAGAGGGTGAATTTGACATGGTATTTACTGATTTGGGTATGCCAGGGATATCTGGCTGGCAGGTAGCGCAAGGAGTAAAAAGCATTAATCCGCAAGTCCCCGTAGCAATCATTACCGGGTGGCAAATTCAGATGAGTGAATCTCAGGTGAGAGAGCGCGGGGTTGATACCATTATTAATAAACCTTTTAAAATCGAACAAATCTTGCATCTCGCTCAAGAGTGGGCGGGAAGTAAGGACAACCCATGACAATGTAAGGATCACTATATAGCTTTGAAATCTGAGCTCTACTACAGATGATTACCAAGGTAAATGAGATAATCGATGTAAGCAATAAGATTCACGAACTGATATACAGAGATCGTATTCTGATACGACATCCCCACGCAATAGAACCAAGGGTATTGGAGGGATTCCTCGGCAGTAACAATCAAGAGAACGTGGTGTTAGTTAACGGTGAGGTAACTACCCACGCTACTCTCCTAAGGGTAAATGATAACTCTATGGTGGTAAAACTTTGTGATGAATCCCTCAGGTTTGATAGACACCAGAGCATTCTGGCGGTGTTCAATCACAGTGCGTACGATAAAATCTTTCTGCTCCAAACCACGGTTGAAAAGATAATCTTTTCTGAATATTGGTTAAAATACATAGACCCACGATTTGACAAACGTTACAAGTTTCCGCTTCCCACTCCCGTGAAATTTTACCTCATGCCTCCCACGTTTTACCGTCTCATTAAAAATCGAGAAGTACAGATCATCAGGCACAAGATCGTACAAAAAGAAGGAGACCAAGAGAAAGTCTCAGTTAATGATGATGTATACCACGGCATTAACCTGAATAATTCCCGACTCAAGGACTTAGAGTTAAGCACGGATAACTTTCATCCCGACTATAAGAGCTTGTTAGCAAGAATTCTACGAGAAGGCACTTTAAAGGACATCTCGCTTGGCGGTGTATATCTGACGGTGACAGAAGAGCCATATCAAGACAGCGGGTTGATTTTACTACACTTAGAGATCTCCTCAAACGATTCTCACACCCCCACCTTATCACTAAAGATGCTCGGTGCTATGAGGGGAATCAGCAAGAAAAATGGGGCATGTGGTATTCATGTGGCGTTCCTTAAACGACTAGATGCTCACCCCTCAGATTTTATATTCACCAAATTAGAAGATCACTACTCTGAAACAAAACATTCCATTTAAAAGAAAGGGTAACACGTACGAGCATCACACCTAAGAGATGGTGTTAAACTACTCACTGGGTAACTCGATGAGCGACATGAACACTAAACTTACTATAATTGATAGGATAAAGGGCCTACCCTCCCTGCCGGTGATGCTCCATAAAGTATTAACCCTTGTACAAGATGAACATACCTCTGCAAAAACCTTAGGCAATCTCATCTCCTATGATCAAGCCATTTCCTCCCGCCTCCTGAAGGTAGCCAACTCAGCTTACTATGGGTTTATGAGAGAGATTGCGTCTGTCCAACACGCAATCGTCATCCTAGGATTTAAGGAGGTAAAAAGTCTCGCCCTGGGTATAACTGTTTTTAATACCATGGGCTCAGCTAACCGGGATACATCCATACTGCACGAGGAATTTTGGATGCATTCAATTGGGTGTGCCCTCGCAGGTCAAATCATCTGTAAGAAAGTACCTGGAGTCGATCCAGAAACTATCTTCACCGCAGCACTCCTCCACGATATTGGCAAACTGACCTTAGACCGTCTCTTCACTGCCGAGTATAGCAAGGTGGTAACCATGGTACAGTCAGATGGTGTAGGAATATGGGAAGCAGAGAGGAAGCTCTTGGGGTTCACCCACGCAGAGGTGGGGGGGCTGCTCTGCGAGAGGTGGAAATTTCCTTTGACGCTTGTTACACCCATCGCTTTTCACCACCAACCAGAGAAAGTGGATAAAAAATATAGGCACCTGACATCTATCGTGCACCTCGCTGATATTCTCTGCAAGCGAGCCCAGATTGGAAATAGTGGAGACACGACCCTACCTCTACCTCACCCCTCTGCACATGAGATCCTGAAACTAGGGGAGAGAGACCTCGATACCATGGTCGAAGAACTGAAGCGTGAAGAGGAGAGGGTCACCTCGTTCCTCAGGGCTATCCAATAGGGAGGGCAAAAAGGTAATGACCAGAGATACCTATTCTGAAACTGACAGGCAGACAACGATACAAGACCTTAACACTTATGCCGATACACTCCGTGATGCGAGCTCCCTTTTTGAAGAAAAGGTTGATGAATTGTCGCTGTTGAGAAGAATTGGAAATATTGTCGGCTACCTCTTCGACAAAGAAGTTTTTTACCATAAGCTCATCGATATTCTTTTAGAAGAAACACCCGCTGAAAATTGCTCCTTTATGCTCATAGACGCCGATACGGACAAACTCATTATCAAAATGGCGCGGGGAAGAAATGATCATGGTACCTTCTTTGAGCATCCACAAGACTCAGAGACACTCTTTTCCCTTGGTGAGGGTATTGCAGGAAAAGTTGCACTGGGAAAAGAGATCATCCTCATCAATGAGGTGAGTGAAGACAGGCGTTTTAAAATAAGGGAGACGCGTTTTCCCATCAATTCACTCCTCTGTGCCCCTCTTATTTTTAAAGACAAGGCGATAGGAGTCATCAATCTCAGTAGCTCCCGTGCTCATGCCTTTAAAGAAAGTCACAAACGGGTGCTACAGTTACTATGTACCTTTGTGAGCTCTATTATTGCCCATGCTGCTGCATATATCAAAGCACGAGATCAAGAAAAGTTTGAAGCCATGTTTGAGGGGGTAAAGTTTCCTATTCTCCTGCTTGATCCTAAGACCATGAAAATCACTGAGTGCAATAACTACACTGAAGAGTGGCTAGGGTATGGAAGGGAAGAGCTCCTCCGCAAAGAGAATGTCTTCGAAGCAGTTCCTCCTGAACACCGCGACCGGGCACTCCACATCATCCGGAAGATACGCAGCAAGAATAATCTCGCGTTCTATGAACTCCCCTTTATAAAAAAGGAAGGAAGCATTGCCTTAACCGAAATTAATGGAACCTTAATCAGCTACCAAGAAAGAAAAGCCATTCAACTCACTATCAGAGACATTACT
>CAYYOQ010000131.1:0-6744 GCA_964473235.1 uncultured Thermodesulfobacteriota bacterium
CACATCTCCCATCATCCAGGTAAGCAAATCAATATGGTGGCTTGCCTGATTGGTGAGCACCCCTCCGTCCATCGCCCAGGTTCCCCGCCAAGGCTCGCTCTCATAGTAATCCTGCCTGCGGCACCACCTCACGCGGACGCTCCCCAATACCAATTTGCCAAAACGGCCTTCTTCGATCGCCTCTCTCAGCTTCATCACCGGCAGATTATAACGATTCTGCTTTACCACAAAAAGTTTCATCCCGTGTCTATTACATTTATCGATCATCTCATCAGCATCATCCAAGGTTAAGGCCATAGGCTTCTCAACCACTATGTGCTTCTTATACTCGACAATAGCAAGTACATTCTGGGCGTGGAGGCCGCTGGGAGTTAAAACATTTACCACCTGGATATCCTTCTCTTTACTTAGCATTTCATGGTAATCCCTATACCAGCGAGCCCCATAGCTTTTACCAAAGGCTCGGGCACGTTCTTCCACCACATCACATACCGCAACTAGACGCGCCTCTTCCATCCGCGAGAGAATTTCCGCGTGTCTTTTAGCAATCTTGCCGCAGCCGATGAGCGCAAAGTGTAATGTTTCTCTTCCCATCTTCCGTCTTCTCCGTATGAAGTTTGTAAACTAATTGCTTCTCAGCAGTTACCCACTCTGTTTTTTATCAATGAATATTCTGTTCCACAGCTCGAAGATAATGAGGGCGTAGATATGAGGGCCATACTGCATAATCCCCGCATCAATCCCATCCAAAATCTTTTTTATTGCCTTTACCTCAAAATATCCTCTCCTCTTAATGGTATCCTCAGAGAGAATCTCTTTGGCATAGCTATTTAACTTCCCCTTAAACCAGCTACTGAGAGGAACCTCAAACCCCTGCTTCTTCCTCCAGGAAATTTCATCAGGTAAAAAGCGTGAAGCCATCTTTCTCAAAATGTACTTGGTAGTCTTTCCCTTCAGTTTCAAGGAGGAGGGTATGTTCCACGCATACTCCACCAGCTCATAATCAAGGAAGGGGACTCTCACCTCAAGCGAATGTGCCATGCTGGTTCGGTCAACCTTGGTGAGCAAGTCATGAGGGAGAAGCACCTTGGTGTCAATGTACATCATCCGGTGCAGGAGATCCTCATCACGTTTTTTGTTAAAAGGTACCTGGTAGACACGGTATGAATTGATATCATCGATCTCTTCACGAATAGTTGGTTTATATAACTCCTCTTTGAGCTCGGGAGTGAAGATGGAAAACCAATGGAGGTAACGTTTCTCCTGCTCCATACCCGCATAGGTCAAAAACTTCTTCAGCTGTCTTACCCTGTTCTGTAACCCCACATTGTTAGGCAAAGGGATGTAGAAGGCAAGCTTTTTTAAAAAGAGCTCTCTTATCCACCAGGGCAGCGTGCGATACCTTTCGGCAACCTGGTCCCAGAAATAGCGGTAAGGGTACCCCCCAAAGGTTTCATCGCCACCCTCACCCGAGAGGGCAACCGTAACGTTCTTTTTTGCCATCTGGGAGACATAGTAGGTAGGTAGTGCCGATGAATCAGCAAAGGGTTCATCGAAATACCACACCAGCTTCGGTAGCACTTCAACCGCATCAGGCTCCACCACGTACTCACGGTGAGTAGTGTGAAATTTTTGGGCAACCATACGCGCATAGTTCAATTCATCATACTGTTTTTCCTTACCAAACCCTATGGAGAAGGTCTTAACTTCACCGTTATTGAGTCCGCTCATCAGCCCTACGATGGAACCGGAGTCAATACCACCGCTCAAAAACACCCCCAGGGGCACATCACTTATCAACCTCTTTTCAATAGCAGAAGAGAGCCGTTCCTTAATCTCCTGGCAGTACTCCTCTTCGGTGTGAACACGCTCACTACATTTAGCTAAATCCCAAAATTGCTCTCTATGGATCTCACCATCTTCAAGCACTAAACGGTGCCCTGGATCTAATTTTTGTATCCCTTTAAAGATGGTATCTGGCGCGGGGATATACATGAAGGTAAAAAAATCATTGAGCGCGTGATAATTAATCAGCGTCTCAACACTTTTATCTTGAAGAATTGATTTTATCTCTGAAGCAAACCAGAAACTCTTTCCGTCCCACTTATAAAAAAGAGGTTTTACTCCCAACCTATCCCGTGCGAGGAACAACTTTTCTTTTCTTTCATCCCAAATGGCAAAGGCAAACATACCATTAAAAAATCTAAGACACTCCTCCCCATAGTCTTCGTAGAGATGGATGATCACCTCCGTGTCGGTGGAAGAACTGAAGCGGTGGCCTTTTTCGAGCAACCCCTTTTTCAATGCTAAGAAGTTGTAAATCTCACCATTGTAGGTAATCCAGATGGAACCATCCTCGTTACTCATGGGTTGATGACCGGCGCTGGTCAAATCAATAATACTTAACCTGCGATGCCCTAACCCTAACGATACATTTCCCCTCTGAGTTACATACACCCCTTCATCATCAGGACCACGGTGCGCAATTACCTTGCACATCCGTTGAATTAACTCCCTCTCTACCAACTCATCCCCGCTTACGTTTACCTTTCCGCATATCCCACACAAGATATTTATACCCCCATGCTTCTACTCGTTTTCACTACTGTGAAAAACTATCTACACGACTACCGTTTTCGTTACCTGAGGTTATGAGATTAATTTCTCAATTCCTTTCAAATAATCCTTTACATCCTGGAGGTCTTCTTTCAAAAAATGGTAAACCCGCCTATTGTCTACCTGCCAATAGAGATGTACGAGGAGGTTTCTGAACCGTGCCATCTTCTTGAGACGTTCAGTGAATTCCAAAGGGAACAACCTTAGTTCCGCAAGGATTGCAAAACCATCAGCATAATCACAGGGCGCTCTTCCTCCCCTACGGGCAACGATATGGTTACAGATATCTATTGCTCCCTCGATGGCAACGATCAAATTATATTTTCCACTATCCAGCTTTTCATCGTTAGAGATGAACTCTTCTTCAGCTAACACTGCGCATTTTTCAAGCTTGCCAAGAGCAAAATTTATTTCACCAATGATCTGACGGATACGATCAATATTGAATTCAGGCATGTAACACCTCCTTTAAATAGACCTTCGCGAGTGGCTGAAAGTCAAAGTATTCACTCCATGTCTTACATAAAAATTCTTCTCTTGTTAAATCCAGGTGATTAACTAAAAGATTCCCCCTTGTGACGTGATATCGAAAACTCAAAGGAGCATAATTGAGGAGTTTCACATCGATAGGAATCTTTAGGATTCTCTCTATCCGTAACGCCAGAGAGATTTCAAAATCAACTGGTTCAATACCCCTTGCGGCACTCTCAGCAAGGTACAACGCTATATCAATATCATTAAATTCCTCCTCACCTAAGAAGGAACCATGGAGGTAGGCAAAGACAATACCCTTCTCTTTGCTTAAAATCTCTTTTAGCTGCTGAATTAATCTTTGTTTTTCGTGTTGGTCTCTATACACACACCTTATCCTTTCATGTAATAACATCCCTCTAAAAAACTTTTCCCTAAAATCTGCAAATTTTTAATATACTATTAGCCCCTCAGAGTACCTTAGTGTTACGGGGTGAGATCACGGTAGATCTGCACATACCGATCAATGATACCATCCCAACTGAAATTGCTTCTCACCAGTTCTTTTAACTGTTCACTGTACTTCTTCCTTACTTGCCAATCCAGCAAGAGCCCGACCCGTGCTGCAAGCATGGAGGGATTATCAAACTCTATCACATAGCCCGTTTCACCATCCTTCACCAACTCCTTAGCTACACCAACCGGTGTGGAAACAACGGGTAATCCCGCGGCTGCCGCCTCAAGCAGCGGCTGCCCGAAACTCTCATACTGCGATGCATAGACAAAGATATCAGCGGAGCAGTAACAGGCAATCAACGCATCACCATAGCGAGGTCCTGTAAAATGCACTCTCTTATCAACTCCCAAGCGTCTTGCCAGTGTAATCAATTCCTCCAGATAACCACCACGAGCAACACTGCTCGTTTTTTCTTCCGACCCTACAATAGTGAGCTCTACTCCATTGGCGATTTCTGGTAGTGCCCTGATGAGTATTTCCAGTTTGCGATTTCGCACAATCCTTCCCACAAAGAGCAAGGTGAGGCACTCTCTTTTCTTGTGATCACTCAGTTCACCTTGAGGAAGATCAATGCCTGCGGGAATTAATCTCAATTTTTCTTCTCCCATACCAAACTCCAGGGCATCTTCATATTCGATCTGACTTGATACCACAATCCGATCAGCCCTCCGGGCAGTAAACTTAAAGGTTAAAAAATCATAGAGAACATAGGGCAGGTGAGCCGTTTTTCCTTCCAGATACCTCTTATATCCCAAGAGCGAGCCATGGGTGCTGAGTACAAATGGCTTTCGCTTCCATTGAGAAAAAAAAACACCCAAGTCAGCCTGAAAATTTCGATAATTGTGGCTGTGAATGAGGTCAAATTCTTTAAATCCTTTAATCATCCCGAGGCTCATGCAATATCGCATCAGTCGGAATTGATTCCTGTAGCGGGTAACCTCTACCCCCTGGTAGTTTTCTTGAGAGGGAAGTTGAGTACTCACATCACAGTAGGTGGTTAAAATAGGAGAGTGAAAACCTCGTTTCTCAAGCTCCCAGGAGATTCTAAAAGCCTGATTGGTAGGACCGGTCACGTAGGGATAAAATGTTTCTATGGTTCTAAGGATATGCATCTTGATTAATACGGGAAAATTAAATGTGCCTTTCTATAATCTGTTAAGATCAAAAATCAATAATTATTCCATATTCTACGGCATCTTTTACCATACCAATCTGATTTTTTTTCCTTTCAAACTCAGAGGGGGTATAGCAGAGTATTTCTATAGGATATTCACCTTGCCACAAATCAAGATAGCGAGAAACTTCACCTGTCCTATCTGTAAACCTGATTCCTTCAAAATCCTTAGATACCACAATCAAATCCAGATCACTATCCATCAGGTAATCACCTCTTACCCTGGAACCAAAGATAATCACCTTTTCTATCTTCCACCGCGTAAGGTTCTTTACCAACGCAATAACCTTTTCTCTCATTTCAGCAATTTTTGTATCCACCGCACTATCACCTCTGCACATTGAAGATGCATAGTTGCAGATTTCTCATCATACATTTCTGCGGGAATGCCATTAGCTGCATCTACATAACGAGTTACCAGATACTCAGGGTTAAGTTCTCTGGCAGAACTTAAAATCTCTTCACTCGCTCCTAAATCCTTCGACATTTCTATTAAGTTATGTGTTTGAGGTAGTTTTTTTAATTTCTCAATGTAACCTTCCTTCAGGGCTTCCTCAGCGCACTGTTGACTGAAAAAAATACTCGCATAGTATCTTTCCGTATCAATATTCACCTTAGTGCTTCGATTCGCAATTACCGCGACATATTTTGGGGTAATTTCTATGGGCAATGGTTCACTCAGCACTAACTCCTGAGTAAATAAATTCGTAACCGAATTTATGAATCGAAGCACTTAGCAGTAATAAAGTCCTCCTGTGCCTGTTTTAAGCAATTTATTACCTCTGCTCTCATCTCCTCTCCCTTAGAAATCTTCTGTCAAATTAAAATAAGTTTATCCTCTGTTACTCCCAATTCCCGTGCTCTTTTAAAAATCTTTTCTTTTGACGTTAAAGCCATTACCATCACCCTTTCACAGTCAATTCCTTTAAGCAATTCAGCAGGTTTCACCTTTTTACCAAAAAAATTCTTACCCACTTTGAAATCATCCACCACCTCGATTAGCGTAAGCCCCGTTTCTTGCAAAGAAAGATAGGCAATCTCAGCAATTTCGCCTGCTCCATAGAAAGTGATTTTTTGTACTCCCTCTTTTTCTATCGTCAAAAATACCCCATTTAGTCTCCCCCTTAAGTCTTTATAGAAATTGAAGGAGTATTTCATATATTCATAGGTAAGCTTGCTCTTTTCTGCGATCCCTTTGGGCGTTAAATTATAAATGATGCGATTCCTGGGCATAGCATCCACCATGATATAGCCCTTCTTGATTAACCTTTTAAGATAGAGGTTGGTTAATCCGAGGGCAATACCCAGCTTTTGTGAGAGCTTTCTCTGGGTAAGGCTTTTGTCTTCGGCTATCTCTTCCAGGATACGATAGGTTCTATGTGTTTCGTTATCCATAATTATTTCCGATATGTTCAATTTATGAACACTCTACCATAAAAAAAATCCCTGTCAAGGGATTTCGCCTAGCGACATCTTTTGCGCCATTGTACTACAGAGCACCCAAAGGCTATAGTTTGAGCATTCATGTAAACATAGTATTCAATTCGAATAATGTCCTCAATTTCCCTCTCTCATGAGTCTATTAGTTAACGTCTCGACCTGATTTACAAACTCTTCTGCCTTTTTAAGCCATACTTCTATATCTTCCCTTTTAAATTCTATGAGATCCTCATAATCTCCTGTCTGGCGCTTCTCACATATCTCAGAATAAAACTTGCCATACTGTCTATCTACTTCTCCCCCAGTTATAAACTCTTTAAAGAACAAAGATCTCACTCCACTATGCTTTGAAGATGAGAGATCCCGAGTGAGAAGAAGGGCGTTTACAGAGTAGAACATAGCATAGTAGATCCGGTTAACACTGGAGTGCAAGCTCCCTTCGCTCAAAAGTTTAGAAGCATCTTCTAGAGATTCCTTTGCTCGATTTAATCTGTATCTGATAATTGCTTTTGTCTCCTCTTTCATA
>CAYYOQ010000132.1:0-6724 GCA_964473235.1 uncultured Thermodesulfobacteriota bacterium
ACCATTTCTCTCTCCCGTGCTGTCTAAAAACCACTAGGTAACATGCTTCTTCTCCCAATGGAGTAAGCCTAAACATGCACTGAGGCATCACCCCATCAGCCATAAGTTCCATCATGAGATTCTTCACTTTAAATTCCCCTTTTTTTCACCACGCGGTAACAAGCCTCTTCATATCTTCAATCTTTAGATTTGACGAGGTCCCATCGTTACTAGGACACATTTCAATAAAAAAAATTCCTTAAAATCATCTTCAAAAAATTCTTCTGGTACGGTTAAGTCCTCTCCCTCTCCACGCGCCATAGCCCTCAGCTAATGCCTTACATCCTTCCCCAGTACCACATCATAGCGCTGGTCTGCCTCCGCTACAATTGTGGGGGAAACCGTCTTGAAATCCATTTTTCTCGCCAATCGTTCACATGCAAGTCGTTCTACTATTGAAAATTATCTATCTTTATGATTTAATCTAAAATACTCAAGTCCATAGCAGGTGATAAAATTATATTTCATGACGAGCAGAAGAGTGGCAAAATTTTCCCCCCAAAAAACAAAAAAGAAGAGAAGAGTACGGTGGTTTCTTGCCTGCCTTCTCTTCTTCCTCATACTAATACCCTGTAGTTGTGTGGTGGGAATCTACCTCTACTTCAGCCACGACCTTCCCCATCTGGCCTCGGTCGAAGACTACCAACCTAAGATAGTTACCAAGGTTTTTTCTGACGAGGGGGAAATAATCGCAGAATTTTTTGTAGAAAGACGTTATCTCATCCCCCTTGAAAAGATGCCCACCCACCTCATTCAGGCCTTCATTTCAGCAGAAGATGCTCGATTTTTCGAGCACCAGGGAATCGATATCCTGAGTATCATTCGTGCGCTCATTAAAAACATTGAATCGATGGATATCGTTCAGGGTGGGAGCACCATCACTCAACAGATTACCAAATCACTGCTTCTCTCCCCTGAAAAAAATTACTCCAGAAAAATCAAAGAGGCTATCTTGGCCCGAAGAATCGAGCAAGCTCTGAGCAAAAATGATATTCTCGCTATCTATCTCAATCAAATCTACCTCGGCCAACGATCCTACGGGGTGGAAGCGGCAGCCTTGACCTACTTTGGTAAACACGCATCCGAGCTTAATCTAGCTGAATCGGCTCTGCTCGCTGGCCTTCCTAAGGCACCGAGCACTTACTCCCCCCTCCACCAACCTCTCAAGGCAAAGCAAAGACAACGCTATGTGCTGCAGAGAATGGTCGAACGAGGATATATTAATGAAGCGCAGGCCTACGAAGCTGAAAATTTACCCCTCCATATTGCTCCCCCCGAAAATAAGAATATCACACTTGCTCCCTACCTCACTGAATATATACGGCAATACTTGGAAAGTACTTACGGAACTGAGGTACTCTATGGGGAAGGTTTAAAGGTCTATACTCCTCTTAACTTATTTATGCAAAAAGCCGCACAGAAGGCAATTGAAACAGGTCTAAAAGATTTTGAAGCGCGTCAAAAATACCAAGAGGGAAGATCAGATGTTCAAGGAGCCTTAATAGCCATGGAACCAAAAACCGGCTACATCAAGTCACTGGTGGGGGGAGTTAATTTTCTTGAGAATCAATTTAACCGTACTATGCAAGCTCGCCGTCAGCCCGGGTCAGCCTTTAAACCTATTATCTATGCAGCAGCACTGGATAAGGGATATAGCACTACCACCAAAATTATCGACTCACCTCTGGTCTTTAAAATAAAAACAGAGCAAGGAGAATTTTGGGAGCCCCAAAATTACGATTTAGAGTTTAAAGGTCCTACCACCTTAAGGAGCGCACTCAGCTATTCACGAAATGTCATAACTGTTAAGATTTTACAGGACATCGGGATTGACTGCGTAATTGAGTACGCACGGCGGTTAGGCATTAGTGCCCCATTTAATCGTAATTTCTCGCTTGCCTTAGGTTCATCCGGGGTATCCCTGTTGGAAATTACCCGGGCCTACTCGGTATTTGCCAATCAAGGAATACTAGTAGAACCTATTTTCATTACCAAGATTATAGATCGTAACGCCACTACCCTAGAAACTCATAAACCCAGGTTAACCCAAGCCATAAGCCCGCAGACCGCGTATCTGATGGTGAGCCTCCTTACCAGCGTGGTGGAGGAAGGCACTGGAAAGAAAGTAAAAGCCCTCCAACGACCCTGCGCAGGTAAAACGGGAACCACCAATGAGGTAAGAGATGCGTGGTTTATTGGCTTTACTCCGGATCTCATTGCAGGAACCTGGGTTGGGTTTGATGATGAGAAACCACTCGGGAAGCACGAAACTGGCGCGGTGGCAGCAAGCCCTATCTGGCTTAACTTCATGAAGGACATACTTGAGGGAACCCCTTTAAAAACCTTTTCAATCCCTGAGGGTATTGTATTTGTAAAAATTGACCCAGAAACCGGTAAACCACCCACTACTCACTCTCATGAAGTCATATTTGAGTGTTTCAAAGAAGAACCCCCTTCAGGAACTGGAGAAGTTCTCTAATAAGAACTGAGTAAAAGGAAGATTTTACCTCTCGCACCGAATCACTCGATCTTCGGTAATAATTATATCAACCGGCTGATCATAAGCACTATCACAGGGAACCTCATCAACCACCTGTAGTTCAAAAGCTAACCCCACAAAAATACTTTTCTTCTCCGAAGCCCTTATCAACTTATCATAGAAACCACCCCCATAACCAACTCTATAACCTCGGTAATCAAACACCACTCCAGGGGTAATGATGAGATCCATCGTTTCCAAGGCTATGGGTCTTAAGTGATCCGGTTTCGGCTCTAATATCCCCCACGTTCCCGGGGCAAGATTGGCTGGGTAATCAGTAATACTGGAGAGGAGTAATGTGTTGCTACGAAGATCAGTGAAAGGGACTGCTACCACCTTACCCAGCCTCAAGGCCTCTCGTATCATGGAATCGGTGAGCACCTCACTTTTGAAAGAAACAAAAAGTGCAACCGTTGTGGCAGCTATACATGCTGGAAGGGAAAAGAGGCGGGAATGAATGGACTCACTTTTCTTCCTTCTCTCTTCTAACGACAAGGTGTCCCTTTGGGTAAGGATTATGCTTCGCAGTTCCTTCTTTTGACTCCTGATATCCTCCCTCATATCCTACGTGATACCACTTTTAAAGGTAGCTTAACCACCTCTCGTATTGTCCTTCTCTTCCTTTGACCACATTAAAGAAGGTAGTCTGGATGCGCTCAGTGAGAGGCCCGCGCTTGCCTTCCCCAATTCTCCTCCCATCTACCTCCCTAATAGGGGTAATCTCTGCTGCGGTACCGGTAAAAAATGCCTCATCAGCAACATAGAGCTCATCGCGAGTAAATCGTTGTTCTACCACCTCCACGCCTTGGTCACGGGCAATGGTAATAACGGCATCCCTGGTGATACCTTTAAGAATAGAGGTGGGAGGGGTTGTGGTAATCACTTTATTTTTAACCATAAAGATATTCTCTCCACTTGCCTCAGAAACATAACCTTCCGTATCCAAGAGAATTGACTCATCGTAGCCTGCAGCAGTTGCTTCCTTTTTTGCCAAAATGGAGTTAACATAGTTGCCACAGATCTTAGCTTTAGTCATGCATACATTTACATGAAGACGGGTGAAGGAAGAAATTTTAGCTCGAATACCCTTGCGTAAGCCTTCCTCCCCCAGATAGGCCCCCCAGGGCCAGCAAGCGATAGCAACCCTCACGGGGTATTCCTTGATATAAAGTCCCATCTCTCCATCACCAATAAATACAAGGGGTCTGATGTACCCCTCACGCAACTTGTTAATCCTCAAAACCTCTTTCACTGCCTCACAGAGTTCATCGCGACTGTAAGGTATTTCAATCTGGGCAATCAGTGCAGAATCAAAGAGACGTTCAATATGCTCTTTCAATCTAAAGACTGCCGATCTTCCATCATAGCAGAGATAGCAGCGGATACCCTCAAACACACCCAGGCCGTAGTGGAGGGTGTGGGTGAGTACATGGATGAGAGCTTCCTCCCACGCTACCACTTTTCCATCCATCCAAATCTTATCAACCTTCTTAATCATGGCATATACCCTTTCTGTTAATTAATGAAAGCACCCCTCTCGTTAATTTTTCCCATATAAAAGTTCACCCAATCTTCTTAAGATTCTTTCTATAGGGCTTTTGTATAATTCCCTTTTCCGTAATGATCGCACGAATGTAATGTGAAGGAGTAATATCAAAGGCAGGGTTCCATACTGGAATTCCTTCTTGAACAATCCTCCTTCCCTCAATGTGAGTAACCTCTCTTCCATCCCGTTCCTCAATAGAAACTGAGGCACCTGTCTCATAGTTAATGTTAATGCTAGAAAGAGGAGCAGCGATATAAAAAGGTATCCTATGCTCCTTAGCAAGTACCGCGAGGGAATAGGTCCCTATCTTATTGGCCACATCGCCATTAGCACAGATACAGTCAGCACCAGTGATCACCGCGGCAATCTGTTTCTTCTGCATGGCATACCCTGCCATACCATCAGTTATCACCGTCACAGGAATGCCGCTTTTCGCAAGCTCCCATGCGGTAAGTCGAGCCCCCTGTAAGAAAGGACGTGTTTCACATGCCACCACCTTCACCTTTTTACCTTCCTCACAGGCTGCACGAATAACCCCCAGTGCGGTTCCATAACCAGCGGTAGCGAGTGCCCCCGCATTGCAATGGGTCAATATAGTATCACCATCCTTTATAAGCCCTTTTCCCACCTGACCTATCGTACGGTTAATCTGTATATCCTCTTCGCCAATCTTAAGTGCTTCTTCCCTTAAAAGAGCCTTGAGCCCACTAGTACCCTCACCACCATGAGTCCTCACCAGATTCTTCATGCGTTCAATTGCCCAGAAGAGGTTAATAGCAGTCGGTCTGGTGTGAGCAAACTCTCGGCATACCCCTTCAAATTGCTGTGTGAACTCCTCACCGGTAGGTGCATCAATAGCAAGGGCTCCCAAGGCTATTCCCATTGCCGCGGCTACGCCGATAGCAGGTGCTCCTCGTACTACCATTTTCCTAATTGCCTCGGCAACCGCACGGTAGTTATCACATACCACGTAGGACTCTTCCAGAGGCAGCCTCGTCTGGTCTAAAAGGACTACTTTGTCATCTTCCCACGCAATGGTTCTAAACATATTTACCTGCCTAGTTTCTTCTTGAGCAACTCATTCACCACGTGGGGATTAGCCTTCCCCTTGGTTGTCTTCATTACCTCTCCCACAAAAAACCCAAACAGTTTCTCCTTCCCCTGACGGTACTCTTCCACTTGCGACGGGTAAGTTGCAATGATATGGTCAATCATGGTATGAAGTTCACCCTCACCTGATATCTGTGTGAGCCCCCTCTTTTCCACAATCTCAGTCGGTTTTTTCCTACTCTGGTACATTTCTTCAAATACCTTCTTTGCAAGTTTCCCGCTTATAATACCTTCATCCACCATCTTCAGCATCTCCACGAGAGAGGAAGGTGCAATCGGACAATCCTTGATCTCTTTTTTGCTCTCATTGAGCGCTCTCAGCAACTCTCCCATTACCCAGTTGCTCACCGTCTTAGGTGTGGAATAGAGTTTCACACACTCCTCAAAATAACACGCGAGTGATTTTGAACTGGTTAATACCTTTGCATCATAGAGGGGAAGCTGATAGTCCCTTACAAAACGCTCCCGGAGCTCTATAGGAAGCTCGGGTAGCGTTTTCCTGATCTCATTAATCCACTCAGGGTCAATTGCCAGTGGTACGAGATCTGGATCAGGAAAGTAACGATAGTCATGCGCCTCCTCTTTACTCCTCATAGAAGAGGTCACACCCTGATCGGCATCCCACAGCCTCGTCTGCTGGACAATAGACGCTCCCTCCTCAAGCAGCCCTCGCTGCCTCTCTGTCTCATACTCTAGGGCATTCTGGACATGACGGAAGGAGTTCATATTTTTTAATTCAACCTTAGTCCCGAGCTTTTTCTCCCCCACCGGACGAAGGGAAATATTTGCATCACAGCGTAAGCTCCCTTCTTCCATATTTCCATCACATACCTCCAAGTACTGTAAGATCTCACGTAGTGCCCGCAGGTACTCACTGGCTTCTTCAGGGGTATTCATACCAGGTTCGCTCACAATCTCAATGAGAGGAACGCCCGTACGATTAAAGTCAACATAACTGTACTCAGTAGCTGCTCCTCCTATCTCATGGAGGAGCTTTCCCGCATCTTCTTCCATATGAATTCGCATAATACCTATCTTCTTCTTCTGCCTCTCTTCACCTAGTTCAATCTCAACGTACCCATCTGAAGCAAGCGGTCTCTCATATTGAGAGATTTGGTAGCCCTTGGGGAGGTCTGGATAGAAATAATTTTTTCGAGCAAACTGACTGAAAGAGGCAATCTCACAATGGGTTGCTAAGGCAGTTTTGATAGCAAGTTCCACTGCCTTTTTGTTTACCACCGGCAGTACACCCGGCATGCCTAAACATATGGGGCAAGTGTGGGTGTTAGGTTCTCCACCAAATACTGTAGAACAGCTACAAAAAATTTTACTTTTGGTGAGAAGTTGGGCATGCACCTCTAACCCTATCACTGCCTCATACTTCATTTGCGCCTCTCTCTACCATAGAGTATCAATCAGAGTAACGTAACCTTATATCATAAACTATAAAAAAAACCAAATGCTTAAATACGAGGGGGTTCCCACAATTA